>JAFGFM010000056.1 GCA_016931115.1 Deltaproteobacteria bacterium
CGTGTAAAAAAATCTATTGTGCTGGAAATAAGAGATACATCTAAATTTGAAGATATTCTTAGCGATATACTTGAGGCCGGGGCAAACTATGTACGTGATGTAATATTTCGGACAACTGAACTTAAAAAATATAGAGAACAGGCACGGTCCCATGCAATAAAAGCTGCGAGAGAAAAGGCTGTTAAATTAGCAGAAGAACTGGGGCAAAAAATCGGTAAGCCATACATAATTCAAGAAGATGGAGTTCAAGCAGCGCCTGTGAGGGATCAATCAGGCCTTTTGGGACCACAAGGCACCCTGTATGGTAGAGGATCATCTGAATCTGATGCCAGCTTTGCATTAGGAAACATTAAAATATCTGCAAAAATAATTGTATGTTTTGAGCTTATTGAGCCTTAATATTTGATTAACAAAACATTTTACCCGACCCGCGACGGTCACGCTTCGCGGGCCGGCAAACTTATAAATCACTACACTATGAGGTATTGTTTATGAAAAATTACATTAAAAGTTCCTTGGTCATTGTGATAATAATGCTCTTAATACTTTTCACATTTAATATGTTTAAAAAAGATACTTCACAAAGTACTTATCAATCCCAATATAAAACGTATGAAGAATATTTAGAAAAACAATCTCAAGGATATAACGAGGCCCTCAGTAAAGCTAACGAACAATCTGAAAGAGCAAAGCAATTGAATGATAAAATTGCTGAACAACAACAGAGGTATGATAAACTTCTTGATCGGTGGGAAACACAGGCTGATAAAATGGATGCAATCTTATTAAAGCTAGAAAAATGATTCAGAATAGACAGCGGGTGTCTGGTCTACACAGTTGATATCAATAACTCCTGAGCTGCAGTAATATCAGGGAGATTCAACGAAATGGCTGAGTCAACAACATTGGTTTTATACCCCACATCAGAGACAAGGCATGCCTTGTCTCTACAATATATGAAATACAAAATAAGGTCAGGTATGAAACCTGACCCTACGAAAACCAAAGTATTTTTCGCAATTGCTTATATTTACAACAGCCGCCTTTGTATAAAGCTGTAGCGGCAGTGCCCTTGTATGGTTAAAAATGTTTATGAGTTAATACTGTAGGGTTGGACCTGTGTGTCCACCCGGTATTTAGGCATATGAACCGCCATCATCGGTCAGGCGCACAGGGTGCCCCTACATCTGAAGAGGTTCCACCACGGAGGTCACGGAGAAAAAGTTTAAAAGATTATACCTTCGTGTCCTTGTATGGTTGAAGTGACAGACTAAAATTGAACCGCAAAGACGCAAAGGGCGCTAAGAAAAAGAAAAAATATTTATTGATAATATAATAAAAATCTATTCTCCATGTCCTCCGTGGTTATTAATTACCATGTACTTGAAATACAGCGTTTACTCTTTATCCAGATAATGAATATAATCAAATGGTATAAGTGATGTGCCATCTACCTTAAGCACCATAAGGTGTAGATGTGTGGGAGACCTGCGAGGAAAGCCGTTTTTGCCGCTCCGCCCCACTGTACCTATCTCTGATCCCGCCTTTATATAACTTCCCGGTTTCACCAGCACCTCATTCAGGTGTGCAAAATAGATAAGCTGATCGTGAAGAGGATCAAGCGCCCATATGTAACAGCCGCCCCTTATCTCAGAATACTTTTCCCATGCGGTTTCAGCACTGAGTATCAGGACATCCACCGGGGCAATTACTGATACCGGTTTAGCGGTCCGATCATCAAGGGTATCCTGATTTTTATCATGGATGAAGATATCATAAGCCGGGTGGCCGCCATGCCGGTTCCCATCATAAAAATCATAACCCTTAATCGTTGATGAACCATAATATATATCCGGCCTGAACCCGCCTCTACCCACATCCTTTTTGCCATACCCCTTAACAGGGAAGAGCCATTTTGTATCTGAATTAAATGGATGATTTTTACAAATCTCTTTCAGGCCTTTGTAGATATTGGGGAATTGCCTGTGTGCCTCTTCTTTTGTAATCACCTGATCACGAACCGCCTTTTCAAAATCTTCCCATTCTGCTACAGGGGTCTGGGCCGTGGATAAAAACAGGATGACTACAAATAAAAGATTCAATGTGCAAACCTCCTTAAAACAGGTTCACCATAATCAAGGTGATCCCTGAGATATTGTATATATCCCTCAAGGGTAAACCACCCATCTATCCCGTATTCATCAGCAGCATTCTCTATATGAAACTCCTGGGCAGGCATGAAACTGTAACCTACAAGAAAGAGCCTCTTTCCATCTGAAGACTGACAGATATCAAGTATGACAGAGACATGGCCTACCCCTCCTTTCTCATTCTGCACAAAGAGATCACCTGGCATCAGCTCATCCGGTGCGATTGGTGTACACCCCATTTTAAGTGAGTGGGAGTTGGTATTTGCAAAGGCTGTTTTGAGAAATGCAGTATATGTCTGACCGGAATCTCTGAGATATTTTTTCTGCCCTGAATAGTCGAATAGAAATAATTGATCCAGCCTCCCCTTTTCCTTATGAAACTCTGCCCAGAAACGCATGGCAAAATCCGCACATTGCTCAAGGTCTAATTTAAACATAAGGGGCATCTTTACTACACCAAAGAGGTTATAGAACCCTGATTGAATATTTTGCTCACGATAGTCCATTATGATGAGGTCGCTTTTAAGCGGCAGGTTCTGTATCCAGCTGCTGAATGAACCTGAAGGGTAAACCATGCGCTGGTACCCCTCTGGCTCTGATATTGTATTTTGAATAGTCGGGGGTACATCCGAAAGGATCTGAGCAGAGGTAAAAAATATAATGATACTTACAACAGTCACCGCTGAAATAAGTGCCTTTTTTACTGTCAGCATAGATCGCATCACAGTATCTACTCCCTTTGAAGATGGACACTACTTAATACATGTATTATTCTGTTTTTTGTCTTTTGAAATCAGCCTGTTTATACAGAAGATGAGGAGCCCTATAATAGCGCCCCATGACAGGCATATAAATATCCATCCTGCTATATTCATGATAACATCTCCTTTTCTGCCTTTTTGCCCCTTTTTCTCCAGGCTGCCCATACCCCTAATGAAATACCCATAAAGATTGCAGCCAGCATCAGCCTTAATACCAGAACCACTGTCCTGTTTTCCGGAGGGATGTTTTTCATAAGGATAGTTGGAAGCCCGTCCTGTATAAACCAGGAGACCAGGATAACAATAAGAAAAAGTGGCGTAACATATTTGATAATAAACTTGTATATCTTTGGGACCCTCAGATCTGCGCCGCAGTGTATCTCTTCCCAGGCCCTGTTCATACCAAAGACCCAGGCAAAGAGTATAACCTCTATGGTGCCAAAAAGCACAAGGCTGAAGGTGCCTCCCCAGAAATCCAGCTCATCCACAACACCATAACCCAGCCCGAATATGGCGGGCTGGCACAGGATAAAGGCGGCTAACCCAAAGTACATAGATGCCTTTGGACGGCTTATATCAAACTCATCCTCCATAAAGGCCACTGCCGGCTGTGCCAGTGAGACTGATGAGGTAACTCCTGCCAGAAACATCAGTGCAAACCATAAAAAGCCAAAGACCGCGCCAGCAGGTATCTTCTCAAAGATAAGAGGCATGGTCACAAAGCCAAGATTAAAGGCCCCGGATTCGGCAATATTTATTATCTCATGGGGGCCAAAGACCGCAAATGCCATGGGGATAATGATACTGCCACCAAGTATTACCTCGGAAAGCTCATTTGTACCTACAGCGGTAAGACCTGAGAGCACAACGTCATCATTTTTTTTCAGGTAGCTTGCATAGGTGAGTATGGCCCCGATACCAACACTCAGGGTAAAAAATATCTGGCCTGCTGCTGCAAGCCAGGTCTTTGCACTCAGGAGGGCGCTGAAATCAGGGTTCCATAAAAACCCGAAACCATTTTTTATGCTCCATTCAGGCACTTCAGGGTTTGGGGTGCCCAGGCTTATGACCCTGATCAGTATAATAATGGCAAACACAAGAAGTAGAGGCATGGCTATTTTACACAGGCGCTCTATGCCCCCTTTAATTCCATAATAAATAACAAGCACATTCAGGCAGAAGGTGATTATGAAAAAGAAATATGCAGTCCCTATATTGTGGAAAAACTGGTTCTGCTCAAGCCCCTGAAACCCGGATAAAAAGGATTTCATGGCCCCTTCAGTGGTTGCGGCCATATATTTCCCTGACAGGGCGAAAAAGCTGTAGGCCAGCAGCCATGACTCTATGTAGGTGTAATATATGAAAATAACAAGGGGGCCGAATATGCCGATGACACCAAAGTAGCGGATAAACCGGTTTTTATTGCCTATATTATGGAAGATGCCTGGGGCCGTTGAATGTCCGAACCCTCCCCCATACCTTCCCAGTGTCCACTCCACCCACATGAGAGGGATACCTAAGAGCAAAAGTGCAATAAAATAGGGGATCATGAATGCGCCGCCGCCATGTTTGGCCGCCTGTACAGGAAACCTGAGGAAATTTCCAAGACCCACGGCGCTGCCTGCAACCGCAAGAATAATCCCGATACGAGAACCCCAGTGCTGACGCATGATGATTACCCTCCTTAGAAATAATTGAGAATAACTCTATTTGGTTTCAATCTATATTTCAAGTCAATCCTGCTCATCTAAAGCAAAAAATCCCTCATTTTCCCTTCCCAGAATTTAAAGCCGGCTTTTTAATCTAAAGTTTTTTACTCTTTTCATATGAAACTATTTCTGCTATATATCGGGCCGCATGTCATAAAGCCTGTACAGATTGATGGCAGTGACATATTACATTAATAAATTTAATAAGTTAGCTTAAATTTAGTAAACAAATCTATACGGAGAGATGTCCGAGTTGGCCGAAGGAGCACGACTGGAAATCGTGTGTGCTGCCAAAAGCGGTACCGAGGGTTCGAATCCCTCTCTCTCCGCCAGCCTTTGCCAAGGCTACGGCTGGCAGGCCCGGCAAGATTAGGGAAAATACAGTTAGTAACGAAGATTGCCCGCCATAGTTTTAACGAAGGCGGGTTTTTAATTTCAGTTTTATATAAGAGTAACCAGATATGGCATATGAAGTTTTTGCACGAAAATGGCGGCCGCAGATTTTTGAGGATGTACTGGGGCAGGAGCATGTTACAAGGACACTCCTTAATGCCATTGCCGCAGACAGGCTTCACCATGCCTATCTGTTCAGCGGGGCTAGAGGGGTAGGCAAAACCTCTGTGGCCCGTATCCTTGCCAAGGCAATCAACTGCAAACACCGTGTAGAGGGAAACCCCTGTAACAAATGCGAATCATGCATGGATATCTCCAGCGGCTCTGCCATGGATGTGCAGGAGATCGACGGCGCCTCAAACCGCGGTATAGATGAAATACGTGAGCTGAGGGAAAACATCAAGCATATGCCCTCATCAGGGAGATACAGGGTATATATTATAGATGAAGTCCACATGCTCACACTCCAGGCATTTAATGCCCTGTTAAAGACCCTTGAAGAGCCGCCTCCCCATGTAAAATTCATATTTGCCACAACAGAGCCACACAAGGTGCCCATCACCATACTTTCAAGATGCCAGAGATACGATTTCAAGAGGATACCACAGGCAAGGCTTGTGGAGCAGCTTGAAAAGATTACAGCCGAAGAAAAGGTAGAGATCAGCAGACAGGGGCTAGCCCTTATCGCAAGAGAGGCAGATGGCGGCATGAGGGATGCGGTAAGCCTGCTTGATCAGGTCATATCCTTTTCCGGTACAAAGATAGCAAATGAAAACATTGCTGATATACTCGGCATTATAGACAGTGAGCTTGTGTTCAAGGCGGCTGATGCAATTATAGATGGCAGGTCAGGCGAATGCATAGAGATCGTAAACAGCCTCTACCATTACGGGTACGACATTAAGGAGTTCTACAAGGCCCTGATGGATCATTACAGAAACCTGCTCATCTCCCTTGTTGCAGCGGACAAAAACCTTCTTGATGTTACAGAAGAAACCATAAAGGAGCTTCAGCTCCAGGCTAAAAAGGCAGGCGTCGAGAAATTACAACAGAGCCTCAATATTTTGATCATAAAGGAAGAGGCGTTCAGGTTTACTTCACATGCAAGGCTTGTGCTTGAGACCATTATGATAAAGCTCTCAAGGCTTGGCGAACTCCTTTCTATTGGCGATCTTATAAGTAAGCTTGAGGCAATGGAAAAACTTATCGGTAAAGGGGCTGAACCCACTTCTTATAATAATAAAAAGCCTGAACAGCTAATATCAGAACCTGAACCCCGATGGCAGAAAAGCACCCCAGCGACAGTCACCCCAACTGCTAACACCAGCTCCGAGAGCAAAGGGTGGGAAGGGCTGCTTAGCTATGTATCTGCCCGCAACAAGGGGATGTTTGCTGTTCTTAAGGAGTGCAGGCTTATAGAGATTAAGGACAAGACCCTTGAGATAGAGCGGGGTAATTCACCCTTTGCAACAAGGTACCTGAATGACCCTGAAAGCATAGAAAAGCTCAACAGCTTTTTAAAGGAATATTTTGAAAAGGATGTAAAGGTAACAATAAAACTTCCGGCAGAGCTACCTGCTGCTCCGGCACCCGCGCCTGTGGCAAAAGAACCTGATATACCAAAATCGGTAAAGGAAGTTTTAAGCGTGTTCAAGGGTGAATTAAAGTGAAATCCGGAAGGATAAAAAACATATAAGGCATATAGGTCATATAAGTCTTATATGACCTATTTTTTAAAAAGGAGAAAAAAATGAAGGGAATACCAAACATGGGGAACCTGATGAAGCAGGCCCAGCAGTTTCAGAACAGGATGGCAAAACTTCAGGCCGAACTCGGCCAGAGGACAATAGAGGCATCATCCGGCGGCGGCATGGTTTCTGTTGTTGTTAACGGGCAGCAGGAGCTGCTCTCCATAAAGATAGACCGCGAGGTGGTTAACCCCGAAGATGTGGATATGCTCCAGGACCTTGTCCTTGCAGCGGTTAATGACGGCTTTTCCAGGGCAAAAAAAATGGTTAATGACGAGATGGGTAAACTTACCGGGGGACTCAATCTCCCAAATATCCCGGGTCTTATGTGACAAATATGGATATCTTTCCCGCACCACTTGAAAGGCTTATACGAGATCTCTCAAGGCTCCCCGGTGTTGGCAGCAAATCCGCTACCAGGATGGCTCTATATATCCTTAACTCAAATAGGGAGCTTGCGGACAGCCTTGCAAAAAGCCTTGTTCAGGTGAAGGATGAGATCAAATTCTGCTCTATCTGCTTCAATTTTACAGATACAGACCCATGTGCCGTGTGCAGGGATACAAACCGGTCTGAAAGGGTGATATGTGTTGTGGAAGGCCCAGGAGACCAGCTTGCCATTGAAGAGACAGGGGTTTTCAAAGGCAAATATCATGTCCTGCACGGTGTGCTTTCACCGCTTGACGGCATAGGGCCGGAGAACCTGAAGATAGGGGAGCTTATATCAAGGTGCAATAGCGGCGATGTGGAAGAGGTGATACTTGCCATTAACCCCACCACGCAAGGTGAGGCAACCTCTTCATACCTTGCTGATATCCTGCTAAAAAAGAACATAAAGGTTACAAGGATAGCACTTGGCGTACCTGTTGGCGGTGATCTTAAATATATGGATTACATGACCCTCAAACATTCACTTAACAGCCGTACCCTGGTTTAAAAATGATCCCCAATAATGCCTTGGCTGAACTTAAAAAGATCATTGCGCCGGGCTCTCTTTTGACCGGCCCTGCTGATCTTGAGGAATATGCTACTGACAGCACAAAGATGCGCTTCATGCCTGATGCAGTGGCCTTTCCATCCACAGGGGAAGAGATAGCGCAAATATTCAGGCTCGCAAACAGGGAATATTTTCCAATAATCCCGAGGGGCGGCGGAAGCGGTAAATCAGGAGGGGCACTACCAGTAAAGGGGGGGCTTGTGCTCGCAATGGACAGGTTCAACCGTATACTTCATATAGATACTGAAAACCTCATTGCCAGGGTAGAGCCTTTTGTAATAACCGAAACCTTTCAAAATGAGGTGGAAAGCTTAGGTCTCTTTTATCCGCCTGACCCTGCGAGCGCCGATGCCTCTACAATAGGCGGAAATGTTGCCGAGTGCGCAGGGGGGTTAAGGGGACTTAAATATGGTGTTACCGGGGACTATGTTCTGGGTCTTACTGTGGTTCTGCCAACAGGAGAGATAATAAAGACAGGCGTTGAGACCATGAAGGGTGTAGCTGGATATGACCTTACAAGCCTTATTGTGGGGTCAGAGGGTACACTTGCGGTTATCACATCCATAACGCTTAAACTATTACCCAGACCTGAAGCAAAAAAAACCATGATCGTTTTTTTCAGGGTGATTGAGACAGCGGCCCGTACCGTGTCAAACATAATCCGTGGAAAGGTGATACCTGCTACACTGGAGTTCCTTGACAGAATGAGCATAGAGTGTGTCCGCTCCCATATAAAATTTCCCATACCTGATGAGACCGAGGCCATACTGCTCATAGAGGTGGATGGCAGTGAAATGGTTGTTGCGGATGATGCGGAACAGGTTAGAAAGATATGCATGAGTTCAGGGGCCACCGAATTCAGGCTTGCTGCCAGCAAAGATGAGGTGGAAGAGATCTGGGAGGCCCGAAGGAAGGTATCTGACTCCATGCTTGACCTTAAGCCAGGCAAGATAAGCGAGGATGTTGTTGTGCCAAGAAACCGCATACCTGACCTGATCAGATTCCTGGAGGAACTCAGCAAAAAATACTGCCTTCCGATACCTGCTTACGGACATGCCGGCGATGGAAACCTGCATGTGAATATTCTTCTGGATAATACCCCTGATGAAAAGAAAAGGGGTGAGATGGTGGTGCGTGAACTTTTACAAAGGGTGATTGACCTTGGCGGCACCATCACAGGCGAACATGGAATAGGCATTACAAAGGCAATGTATATGGATATGGAGTTTTCACCGCCTGCAATCACGCTTATGAAACAGATTAAAGGAGTCTTTGACCCGAATAATGTACTGAATCCGGGAAAAATTTTTTTATAACTATTTGAGAGATAGATAATATGGACTTTCTTTCCAGCGTTTTACTCGGTGTTATACAGGGCCTTACAGAATTTTTACCTGTAAGCAGTTCAGGCCATCTCGTATTTTTTCAGAATCTTCTTGGGTTCAGTGAACCTGAGATATTATTTGATGTTGCACTGCATATGGGGACACTGCTTGCGGTATTTATATTTTTCCGGGCAGACCTGATGCAAATCGCACTCGATATAAAGGGATATCTTTCTGATATCACATCCGGGAAGGCCCCCCTTTCTTCTATAAAAGAGAGGCCCCATGCCCTGTTTGCCCTCTGGGTGATTGTCGGCACCATACCTACCGGCATCATAGGCATTGTGTTCAAGGATGCGCTTGAATCCCTGTTCGGAAAGATAGAGCTTGTAGGTCTAATGATCATCGTAACAGGCATTATCGTTGGCATATCAAGGCTGATACCCCAGTCATACATGAAAAAAAACAAATTAGGTCTTGTAACTGCCCTTCTTGTAGGGGCTTCTCAGGGGCTTGCCATAACGCCGGGGATATCCAGATCAGGCACCACAATAGTATGCGGCCTGCTCTGTGGTTTGGATAGAGAGCTTGCTGCAAGGTTCTCATTTCTTTTATCTATCCCAGCCATACTGGGGGCGCTGGTGCTTCAGCTTTCATCCCATGAGTTAACAGCCATAGATTTTACACCAATGATAACAGGTTTTATTGTTGCGGCATTATCAGGTTTTTTTGCCCTGAAGGTACTCATGAAGATGGTAAAAAGGGGTAAATTATTCTGGTTTGCACCCTACTGCTGGCTGATAGGGCTTGTGGTTATCTTTATGTTTTAGCTTGTTAATGTTAATCTCGGCTTTTATAAACACTCTTTATGCTACTATTTTTATTAGCTCTGATTATAATCTTAATTTTGATGATTTAGAATGACTTTTTTCAGATATAAAGGTCATTAATAGCCATTGTAATAGCTCTGTCAAAAGATGGAGAAATATATGAGTTTAATACGTTATTATGCACTAGAAATAGGATATGGGAATGCCTTGAATCTTATTGTTAAATTGCAGGATACAAAATAGATAAAATTTAGATTTACTATTTCGTTCCATATAAATCAATATACTCTTAAAATAAACTAACCCTCGACATACCTCGCATAAAGTCTTCTCAAGGTATTCATTGCATCAGGGGAGTTCATATGCCTCTCCTCTCCAAATGGAAAAAACTCGCTGCCGGTCACAAGGTCTTTACTCATGGTAACAGGGTTTGTCCAGATGACCCTTAACAGCAGCTCTATCTGCCCCTCTTCTGGTGCATTGAGTTCGATAACAAGCTCTTCACCCTTGATAAATTCCCTTGTTGAAATAAAATTGATCCCACCCATACCAATATTAAGAAGGGGATACTGTTTTAAAAAAGGTCTTATAAAAGAAGAGCCCAGGCCTAACATTATCTTTACCTTGCTGTCAGGGATCTCAAATCTCCTGAATTTTCTCCTTTCAATCAGCTTTGCCATATTTTAAAGAAGCCCCTTATGATGAGTTGTTTTTTTAAAGGTGCAGAATGAGTGTTAAGATTACCTGTTAATAATGAAATAATCAAGAGCTGCATATGTATCATATCGTTTTAGCCTGGAAGAGTTTTAACTTGACTGAATACATACGAATGATTTATATAGAGGCAATAAGTTCTCCATATAGATATCACAAAAATTAACAGGTGACAAATGGCTGCAAAATACAAACGTGTCCCGGCAGTTGATAAATCCTTTTCAATACTGGAGTTGATTGCCCGTACTAAGCGCCCCCTTGGTTTTGCTGAAATCGTGAAAGAACTTGGTTTAAACAAGAGCACGGTTTTTAATATCCTGCATACCCTTGATGACCTTGGGGTGCTGGAAAAGGATTCTACCGGCCTTTTCCATCTGGGGTCAAGACTCTTCGTACTTGGCAATGCCGCTGCAAAAGGTTCGGAACTAATCCAGACCGTGCACCCTTATCTGGTAAAAATAAACAATGAATACAGGGTCTCTGCATTCTTGGGCATATTGTCAGGCAAAGAGGTTATAATTATTGACAAGGCTGACATGGCCCAGAAGGTAAAGATCTCCTCTGAAATAGGCATGAAGATTCCCCTCTTTGCAGGTGTAGCAGGTAAGGCGCTCCTCTCGCAGCTCCCTGACCATGAGGTGGATGCAATACTTGAAGGGTACCGGTTTAAAAAATACACCTCAAAGACAAATACAGAGAGGGGTGAAATCAAAAAGGAGATCATCAGGGTACGAGAGACGGGGGTTGCCTGTGACATGGAGGAATATATAGAGGGGCTTGTTGCCGTGGCCGTGCCCATTAAGTCTGGCAGGGATGATCTTCAGGCTGCAATATGGGCGGTCGGGCTCAAACAGGAGTTCAAAAAGAGTGCACTGAAGGAGATTACAGCATTCCTGATAAAAACAGCAGATGAGGTAAACTGCCGGTTTACCATGATCAAATAGCTAGGGGCATAAATGAGATACGCAGAAACAGGTATAAATCTTGAAATAGACCTTTCAAGGAGAAACATAGAAAGGGTGGAAACCGACCCCAGGGATACTGAGCTGTTTCTGGGCGGACAGGGGACAGCGGCAAAGATCATATTTGAAAGGGTGCCTGCTGATTGTGACGCATTTTCCCCTGATAACCTCCTTATATTCAGTACCGGCCTGCTTCACGGCACACCTGTGCCTTCTGCAAACAGGGTCGCAGTCAATACCATATCACCACAGACCAATCTCTTGGCCCATTCGCTTATGGGCGGCTTTTTCGGCCCTGAGATGAAACATGCAGGTTATGACAAGATCATACTTAAGGGGAAGGCCCCGGAACTGTCATACATCTACATTAATAATGACACAGTTGAGATTCGGGATGCATCACACCTGAAGGGCATGGGCTGCACTGAAACTGGCGATGTACTGAAAAAGGAGCTTAAGGATGACAAGGTGCAGGTGGTGGCAATCGGTCTCGCAGGTGAAAACAGGGTATATACCGCATCAATGGATCACGGCCATTCAAGCGCTGCAAGGGGCCCTGCCCCTGTCATGGGTGATAAAAGGATAAAGGCCATTGCAGTAAGGGGTACAAGGAATGTCAATGTGGCCCATCCAGGGGAGCTTTTTGCCCTCTGTATGAAACTGCATAAAAAGATAGCAGAGAGCGATGGTTGCGGTGACTGGATGGCGGTAGACGAGGATGACAGCTTTCATCATGATAATTTTGCATGGGGTAATGCCAGGACAAGGAGAAGGGGTTTCTGGAGCAAGGAGCTTGAGGAGAGGTGGAAGAGACTTAAGTATGACCATATGGAGAGGCAGACCAGTTGCTACAACTGCCCTAAAAAATGCAGGAACGTAATCAAGTGGCCCGGCAAAAATAGATTCGGATATAAATGCTATGGCAAAGACACATACCACATGGCCGCATTCAAGGAGCTTGATTTTTCTTATGAGATACTGGGTATTGCACAAGAATACGGGCTTGATTCATACTCCACCCCCCAGGTCTTTGCCTTTGCGGTGGAGTTGTATGAGGCAGGCATACTGACAGATAAGGATCTGCCAGGTTTCCCCTCTGACAGCGGTGACAGGTTCTTCTACCTCATGGAAAAGGTGGTACACAGGGAAGGGATAGGAGACATACTGGCTGATGGCGTGTGGCATGCTGCAAGGAGAATAGGAAAAGGGGCTGAAAAATTTGATCACAACACAATAAAAAGGTTTGAGCAGCTCCCCATTAAACTGGGCAAACTAAACCCACCATATTTTCTCATGATAGCCACTGCCGAAAAGATGGCCATTACCCAGATAGAGGGCTCTTTTCCGCAGGACCCGCTCCCCACAGTAGAAGAGAGAGAGGCCTTTATTAAAAGATGGGAGGCTGTGCCTGATGAGAGATTTATAAAATATTTTATGGAGTGGGAAAAGCGTAATGAGATATCCAACGAGGCATCCTGCGCCATTACTGACTGGAACGAGGCCATGCACTATATAGATGATGCAATAGGGTTGTGCGGGTTTGTCTCTTCATTCAGGGGCCAGTTTGGCGGTGGTGTGGCCTATCACATGAATAATATACCTGAAATCCTGACCCTTGCCACAGGGATACATTTTGATAAGGAAAAGTTGTGGAGATGTTTTCAGAGAAACAGGACACTTGTGCGTGCAGTCAATGTAAAACGCGGCATGAGACGTAAGGATGAACGCCCGCCTGAAGACCACTGGGCCATAAGGGATAAGGGCTTTGAGCAGAGGCTCCTTGACGATTACTATGCATTCAAGGGTTGGACAAAAGATGGGATACCATCAAAGGCGACCCTTGATTTCCTTAACCTTGAGTTTGTGAGCAGGAATTTTCTTGAAAACAACATCCTGACAGGAGAAGAAAATGTACCTTTGCCTGTAGTTTCAGTCAAAAACAGGGAGGCTCAACCATGAGCACCACGGGTAGAAAGAGGGTAATAAAGGAAATAAAGGTGGATATTAAAAAATGCACCGGTTGCAGGTCTTGTGAACTGGCCTGCTCTGCATTTCATGCCATGCCCAGGTTTAGCTCTATCAATCCCTCAAGGGCAAGAATAAGGGTGTTCATGGACGAGGTAAATGATCTTTATGTCCCTTTACGGGCCGGAGGCTATATACAGGCAGAGTGCAATGGCAGGAATCTCTATGTAATAGAGGGCAAGGAATATTCTGAATGCATCTTCTGCCCCGCATCATGCCCTTCACGGAGATATTTTAAAGAGCCAGACTCGGGCCTCCCCCTCAAATGTGACATGTGCGAGGATATACCGCCCCTTGATGCGCCCATGTGTGTACAGGCCTGCAAATTTGAGGCGCTCACATATCACACAAGAGAGGAAGAGATTAATGAGGAAGAAGGTAAATATGACGAGATAGAAACCGCCTACAGGCATTTGATCAAGAAACATGGTAAATCCAAGGTTCTGGAGATGTTCAACAGGTTTAATGGTGAAGAATAAGGCCCCCCTTTTAAAGGTATTTTAAAGTGGAAAATATATCCGACTACGAAGAGATTGCAGAGATGATAAGACAAAATGGCGGGGATGCTGTAAGGCAATGTTTCCAGTGCGGGCTGTGCGACGCCCTCTGCCCCTGGAACAGGGTAAGGGCATTCAGCATGCGCAGGCTTGTAAGAGAGGCTGCCTTCGGGCTTACAGATATCGGGTCTGAAGAGATATGGCTCTGCACCACATGCGGGATATGCCCTGCTGAATGCCCGAGGGATGTAAGGCAGATAGAATCCGGCCTGGCATTAAGAAGGCTAGCCAGTGAATATGGTGTATACCCTGAAACAGCAAGGTCTTTAAAGGGAATAAGCGCGAGCCTCACAGCAGAAGGAAACCCTCTGAACGAAAAGAGATCAGACCGTGAAATCTGGGCAGAAGCCCTTTCAGTTAAGCCATTTACAGAGGATACAGAATACCTCTATTTCCCCGGTTGCTACCTTAGTTATGATCCGAGATTGAAAAGGGTTGCAAGGGCAACTGCAAATATCCTTAAGAAGGCCGGAGTCAATTACGGTATACTGGGGCAAAAGGAGAGCTGCTGTGGTGAAAGCATCCGCAAGAGTGGAGATGAAGCGCTATTCAAAAAACTCGCAAGGGAAAACATTAAAACCTTTATAGAAAACGGCGTGAAAAGGATAATCGTTTCATCGCCCCACTGTTATCACACCTTTAAAAATGAATACCCTGAATTCATGGTCAACTTTGAAATAATCCATATAACCCAGTTAATTTATCGGTTGATCCAGGAAGGTAAGCTTGAGATCAAAAAGGGATACAATAAAAGGATCACCTATCATGACCCCTGTTACCTTGGAAGACATAACAATATCTATGATGAACCAAGAGAGATCTTAAAAAAGGTCCCTGCTCTTGACTTGACAGAGTTGCCTGACTCCCATGAAAAAAGTCTTTGCTGCGGCGGGGGCGGGGGAAGGATATGGATGGAGACCAAAAAGGGGGAGAGATTTTCCGACATAAGGGTTAAGGATGCTATTGATACCGGTGCAGAGATCCTTGCTACGGCCTGCCCCTACTGCATTACCAATTTTGAAGACAGCAGGCTGACCTTGAACGCAGAGGATAAAATAAGGGTTATGGATATAACCGAGATAATAAATGAATTAATTTGAAATGTCATTGTGATCTGTAGGGGCACGGCGCACCGTGCACTTGAGGGAAGGCTGCGGCGTGCACGAGGGGCGTATTACCGTAGGGGAACGCTGTAGCGTGCCCGCAGGCACAGGCCCTGTGCCCCTACAAATGCTGTAAACATGGGATTAGCGGTTATCAACAAAAAATGGCAATATTGATAAATAGAAAAAATGTCAGACCAAAAATATCATAGAAACAACTTCGGCGATGTAATGATCGTCGGCGCTGGCATAAGCGGCATACAGGCGGCCCTTGACCTTGCACAGAGCGGCTTCAAGGTATTTCTTGTTGAGAAATCACCAGCGATCGGCGGAAAGATGAGTCAGCTTGACAAGACCTTCCCCACCAATGACTGCTCCATGTGCATTGAATCGCCAAAATTTATTGAGTGCAGCAGGCACCCCAATATAGAGATCCTCTCATACACAGAGGTAGAGAGGGTTGAGGGTAAGGCCGGTGAGTTTCGGGTAAGCCTCATAAAAAAACCCAGATATGTGATAGAGGAAAAGTGCACAGGCTGCAACACATGCGTACAGTACTGCCCTGTTAAGATGCCGGATCCCTTTAACCAGAATATCTCCCTGAGCAGGGCCATACATATATATTTTGCACAGGCAGTCCCTTTAATAACCTATGTGGATAAAAATGCCTGCCTCTACTTCAGGGATGGAAAATGCAACATCTGCGTGGGGGTATGCAAAAACAGGGCAATTGACCTGCACCAGGAACCCGAAAGGCTTGATATAGAGATAGGTGCAATCATCCTCTCCCCCGGTTATGAGGTCTATGACCCCGGCATAAGAAATGATTACGGATACGGGATATATAAAAACGTGATCACACCTCTTGATTTTGAAAGGCTCCTCTGCTCCACCGGCCCCTTTGAGGGTGAGATTTTGAGACCTTCGGACCATAAACATCCTAAAAATATCGCCTGGATACAGTGCGTCGGTTCAAGGCGCGTTACGCCTGGCCATAACAGCTACTGTTCAGGCGTCTGCTGTACCTACACACAGAAGCAGGTTATTCTGGCGAAGGATCACCACCCTGAAGCGAAATGCACAGTATTTCATAATGATATAAGGGCCTTTGGAAAGGACTTTGAAAGGTTCTTTCAGCGTGCTGAAAAACTTCCTGGTGTGAGGTTCATAAGGAGCTTTGTTTCCATTGGAAAAGAGGACCCTCAAACCAAAAATGTCACCATCAGATATTCAACATATGATGAAGGTGTAAAAGAAGAGGAGTTCGATCTGGTTGTGCTCTCTGTGGCCATGAATCCCCCGGCAAATTTTGAACAGATGTCACGAACATTCAGCATTGAACTTGAACCCCACAATTTCTGTTTAACTAACCCATTTAATCCTGTGGAAACATCCCGCAAGGGCATCTTTGTAAGCGGGGCATTCAAAGGGCCTATTGATATACCGGAATCAGTAGTCACTGCAAGCGGGGCATGCGCCCTTGCTGGTAGCCTTATCAAGGGTCGTAAAGGTAACCTTGATAAAAAAAGGGTCTATCCGGCAGAAAGAGATGTTAAAGGAGAAGAACCAAGGATAGGGCTGTTTGTATGTCACTGCGGGGCCAACATAGGGAGGGTAGTACATGTCCCGCAGGTGGTTGCATATGGCTCAACCCTTCCCCATGTAGTTCACGCACAGGAGTGCCTGTTTGCATGCTCTGTAGATAATGCAAGAGAGATCGCAGCACAGATCAGGGAAAAGGGGCTTAACCGCGTGGTTGTCGCTGCATGCACACCCCGCACCCATGAACCCCTGTTCCGCGACACATGCTGTGAAGGTGGTATTAACCCTTATCTATTTGAGATGGCAAATATCAGGGAGCACTGTTCATGGGTGCATACAAAGGAGCCAAAGGAGGCAACCCGAAAGGCAATGGAGATCGTGAGGATGTCTGTAGCTAGAGCTGCCCTGCTTGAACCTCTTAATGAATATGATATCCCTGTGGATAAAAAAGGCCTTGTGATAGGCGGGGGTGTATCAGGCATGACAGCAGCCCTTAACCTTGCTGAACAGGGGTTTGAGGTGTATCTCCTAGAAAAAGAGTCGGAACTTGGCGGTATGGCTAAAAGGATGCATTTCACCATTGAAGGGGCTGATGTAAAAGAATACCTTGATGAGCTGATACACAAGGTATACAAAAATCCATTAATCCATGTCTATCATGATGCCATTATTACACACACTACCGGTTATGTTGGTAATTTTATTACCGGGGTAAAATATGATCATACATCAAAGGATATCCGCCACGGAATAACAATAATAGCAACAGGCGCAGAGGAAAATAAACCAACCGAGTACCTCTATAGCGAAGCCCCCAATGTGGTGACGAACATTGAACTCGATGAAAAAATTGAGCGGGATGATGAGGATATAGTCAATGCAAAGGGCATGGTGATGATCCAGTGTGTGGGGTGCAGGAACAGCGATAGAAACTACTGTAGCCGGGTCTGCTGCAGCCACTCGATAAAAAATGCACTTAAGATGAAGGAGATAAACCCTGATATTGATATCACCATCCTGTTCAGGGATATGATGACATACGGGTTCATGGAAGATTATTACAGGGAGGCTGGAGCAAAGGGTGTAAGATTTATCAGGTATGAAACTAACAATAAACCGAAGGTGGAGCTCCTTAAAGACGTGTATAAGCTAAGGGTGGAAGTATGTGACCCTGTACTTGACAAAGAACTTGCCATAGATGCTGATATGGTTGTGCTTGCAGCCGCAATAATACCATCCTCCGGCACAAAAGAGATATCAAGACTGTTCAAGCTTCCTATTAATAGTGACGGCTTTTTTCAGGAGGCCCATGTCAAACTCAGGCCTGTTGATTTTGCAGTGGAGGGTATTTTCCTGTGCGGGAGCGCCCATTACCCAAAGCATATGAGTGAGGCAATCAGCCAGGCATTAGGGGCAAGCGGCAGGGCAGCAACAATACTAAGCAGGGATTCTGTTACAGCATCGGGTGCAGTGTGTGAAGTAAATGAAGAGACATGTTTTTCATGCGGTGCGTGCATAAAGTCATGTACATATGGCGCCATCAGCTTTATTGACACACAGAAAGGGAAAAAGGCAAAAGTAAACCCTGTGCTCTGCAAGGGTGACGGCCTGTGTAACGCAAAATGTCCGGCAGGGGCAATCTCGCTTAAACACTTTACTGATGAAGAGATATTTGCACAGATAGATGCGGCGACATAATTTATAATTCAAGATTCAAAATTCAAGATTCAAGATTTGAGATTTAAAATTCTCGCAGGTGAAAATTTAATTGAATACATCCATAATTTTTAAACCAAAGATATTAGGCTTTTTATGCAACTGGTGCTGCTATGGGGGCGCTGACCTCTGTGGTGTATCCCGATTTCAATACCCGCCCTATATCCGGGTTATAAGGGTCATGTGCGCAGGGCGGGTAGACCCTGCCTTTGTGCTGAGGGCATTTGAGCGCGGCATAGACGGGGTGTTCATTGGCGGGTGCCACTTCAATGACTGCCACTATAATACAGAGGGCAATTATGATGCATTCAGTATGGTGCAGATAATGAAAAGGCTTCTCGAAAATATCGGGATTAACCCTGAAAGGCTTAGGCTTGAATGGGTATCTGCGGCAGAGGGGATAAGGTTTGCGGATATAATGAATGAGTTTAGCAGCCAAATCATTACAATGGGCCCGCTGGGCCTTGAGAGCAGCATGGGGATAGATGAACTTAAGTCAAGGATTGCAGCGGTGACTGGGCTTATCCCGTATATCAAGCAGGTTGAAAGAAAACAGATGAGGATAAAGGAAAGGTCTGAAGCGGCATACAGGGAATTCTTCGTTAGTGAAAGGTTTGAAAAAATCTATAAGGAGTATATTGAACAGAAACTGAATAACACTTAAATAACCTCGCTACGTCATTCCCTGACCCTGATTGAAAATATCTTATAAAAAAAGGCACATATAGCGCTATTAATATGTTGCACCAATGGCGCTTTCAATATTTGGCTATAGAGACAACAAATAAATGATGGCCAACATTTTATATCTGTTTTTGTTGTTAACACAAAAGGATCAGGATATGGTTTTTAACCCCGAAGGGGTGGTATGTTAATAGAAAACACATTTCCAAACAATACAAGCCACATAGCGATGATATATAATCAATTGTCACATAATCCCAGACATTAGCTCCCATTTGACAGAAAGGACAATAAACCCTATACCTATGGAAAAGTAAAAGGGTTTGATTTATTTGATCGAATTGTTGATGTTAGGGCATCCTAAAATGTTACTATATTTAGAAACATTTAAAACATTGATGAGTATAAGCAACTGATAAATGGCAGCAAATAAGATGCTGCCGAACGAGCGGCTGTAGCAGGCTGCTGACTTCCCTGGCTCGCCATCGCCTGAAAGGTAACGGCGTCTGCCTAATCACACCCCATGTTGCCACATGATGCACTATGACTCTCTCTGCTGTTTTCCAGCTGCCTGTTTCGCTCGTATTGGTAGGCAGCATATCAATACGCCCAGGCTTGTTTCACCAGTTGCCTGACTTGCAGCTTATCCAACAGCATCAGACACCGCACTATTGGGCAGATCTCCCCGTATAAGAACGTGAATTTTCACTGCACAACCGCAGCATTTATTATATCTCCTGAATCCTGGGCTTAGTTCCGTCGTGCTAACTTACCAGGAGACTTAGCCTTGTATGTCCCGCTTTCAGAGGGATTTGTCGGCTCACAGTTTTGCACTCAGGCTTCCTTTAGACACCTCCTCGCAAAGATGGCCTTGCTGTCGGCTAGTATTTCAGCTAATATGTCCAACATATTAGGCGGATTCATATACAGGGGGCTTGCACCCCATTAATTCACGCCCATGCCGGGCGTACATATTTACATCAAGCCGACTTGGCGAAAATCCCGCCAAGCCGATTATGTAAGGTTAAAAGCTGAAATGTAGTAGCAGAAATATGGTATTTGGCTGATCCGGCAATGTTGCCAAAATCGGTAATTATGTTGTCAGTTTATTTATGTTGTGAGGATTTTAATTCTTTTAATTCAAGAGATCTTATACATAATCTTTCCATTTTATTCA
>JAFGFM010000057.1 GCA_016931115.1 Deltaproteobacteria bacterium
GATTGCCCCGCGTAATGCCGAGCAGATTTTCGCCCTTGATTCACTATTAAACAGGGATATTAAACTCGTTTCCCTGTCAGGCAAGGCAGGCACAGGAAAGACACTACTTACTCTCGCAGCGGGTCTTGAAAACCGCAGCTATTACAGGCAGATGTATCTGGCGCGGCCGGTAGTCCCGTTGAGCAATAAGGATCTCGGGTATCTTCCAGGGGATATCAGATCAAAGCTGGACCCATACATGCAGCCCCTTTATGACAACCTGGGGGTTATCCAGAACCAGTTTGAACAGACTGATAAAAACCACACAAGGATAAAAGAATACCTTGAGTCCGAAAAGCTTGTAATCACTCCTCTCTCCTATATAAGGGGCAGAAGTCTTGTTAAGATATTATTTATCGTTGACGAGGCTCAGAACCTTACCCCACATGAGGTGAAGACGATTATCACCAGGGCAGGTGAAGGGACAAAGATAATCTTTACAGGTGATATTTACCAGATAGATCACCCCTATCTGGACATACATTCGAACGGTCTTTCCTATCTTATAGAAAAGATGCATGGGCAGAAAATATATTCACATATTACACTTAAAAAGGGTGAACGGTCTGAACTCGCTGAACTCGCGAGTGATCTGCTTTAGTATACCACTTTCTAAAATATAATTTTTCTAATCCAAAAATAACAAAAAGCAATTACTATCCTTCATATCATGGAACAAAGATCCGTGATTTGAATCCCAGGAGGGCAATTCGTCAATTTTATTTGACCTGCTCAGATTTTAAATGGGAAAAAGTTATTTCATGTGAAAGTTCAGAATGCAGGCTTCATAAATTCAGACTCGGAAATCTTCAAGAATGCATCCTGCTAAATGAAAAGGTATTAACAAAAAGGAAGGCCACCTTGAGATCAGCAAGAAAAAATTTAGGATGGGGTATGGCGCTCACCGCCCTTGGATCAGGGCTTTGCCAGTTTGTTATGTTCGGCCTGATAGGCCTTTTTATACTGTTAATAGCATTATACCGGTTTTTACAGGTAATTGTATTTGAATATCCTGAGAAGCAAATTTCTTTACACTGCATAGGGCAAATCGGCTTTTCATCTTACATAATATTTACATTACACCATGAATTTCATATTTGATTAATGTGTTCCTAATAAAATTCTAACATTAGAAGGCAATAATCTTAGGCATTGAAAATTCCATCACAGGTAATCAGGAAAACATAATATTCGGCTCTCTATCTTTACTTTTGATATCTATAAAAACAAATAACAGCGAAATGGATATAAGCCGGATTTTAATCATTTTAATTATCAAAAACCCTGTTAAAAAAAGGAGGGAATATCATGATCTCTTCATCATATGACATTACTGAATTTGTCGTGAATATTTCAGATAAAGGTTATTTTGAAATTTTACAGAGCGCTGACAAAGAGGCTACTGAGGTCGAAAGGACATTATATAAAAATTACCTGCATAATGATCCGGATACAAGCACAGAAAGGGAATATGCTGAATCACTTAAAGGGTTGATATGTTTTTTAACGAATACAGTTGATCCCTTTGAAAGAAATGATCTAAATTCCGGGCTCTTTAAACAGCTTTTAAACGGGAATTAGAATTGATGCCTTTTAGTTTTCTTTGGCGGACAAAAATTATAGCAGCGGCAATCAGCATGAAAAGGCCAATTATAGGCTGGGTATAGCTTACAGGTGTAATGCCATTATAAATGGCAGCTTCAAAGGGGCTGGACGGGTCATAATAGACTTCAACATATGATCCGGCCGGATATTTTTTTATTATCGCCTCCGACCATTTATCATTAAAAAATGATTGCTGTGCCAGTGTAATTTGTGATGACACATATCCTATTCCCTCAACCTTGTACTCATAGCTCAAGTGAGGGGTCACGATGTCTCCATCCGGGGTCCACTTCTTCTCAATGGATGATTCTATTACTTTGCCTTTTACAACAGGCCAATTACTGGCATTCCATGCTGATATGAATCTGGTTGAGCCAGTCCAGAGGCACAACAAACCCACTATTGCAAGGATAACCATAATGACTTTTGGTGATGGTTTGTCAGACATAAAATAATTGTCTCCTCATGTAAATGGCGGAAAATCAGGTTGAATAGCGTTAAAATAAATGAATCATTTTTTATATGCTTACAAGCATATCTCACCGGTTACTTTTATTAACAATCGCTAAAACCTTATTAGCCATAAACCTGACCGCCTCATCCTCATCATGTTTTGCCATATTCCCAATATTATAGATATCAAGGCTTATATCGAAAAGAGGGGCATAACTGATATACAGCCCCAGGGCCGATGAGCGCACCTCAGGGTCTTCATCCTGCAGCAGGCTTGCAATAACAGGGAGATTTTCCTCAACGCGTGTAATATTAATAACCCTTATGGCATCTTTTTTCTGTTCGCTTGTGCCATCGCGAAAGACCTTTTCAAGGGCTTTTGATATGCGCCTCTGGATCTTGATCTGCTTGTGACTTTCTGAATAAAGCAGGCCGCCGCTTGCAGGGGAACCAATAGCGATCAGGGCGGCAGCGGCAAGATCGCCTATATAGATCTCTTTCATGCCCTTGAGCCATGAGGGTATTGGAATAGCGATATTATAATCAGGCCGCTTTGTTATCTCTTCAGGCACTTCACGCTCATCACCCAGAAGAGAAATGATTTTGTCGATATAATCCTCGGCATACAGCTCTGCCTTTCTGATTTCAAGCAGGGACTCAGCTACCAAATAGGCATCCTCATTCTGAAGATTCGCCACATAGGGCTCTATTCTTTTTACCTCAGCAGCCCTGTCGTAGAACCTGTAGAGAAGGATACTTATAATTACTGCCAATATAGGAATTAGAATCCACCAGTTTTTTCTGTTTATTTCAAGCTCATTCAATTTTATATGCCCCCCGGTTTTGAAGATTACCTCTTCTCCCTTTTCTTTCTCTTGTTTTTAGAAAACTGCTGGGGAATCCCTTTTTTACGCTTTTGCTTTTCAGGATGAAGCGCAGAACCTCGACCTGAAAGACTCGGGTTAGTCATAAAAAAGTGATGTGCATTAAAGGGTTTTTCATTATCAATTATTCTTAAATAACTGCCAGTAGGTTGAAGATACCAGGATTGCTGGTTGTCCTTAAGATTTGACTGCATAATCTGTTCCATGATCTGACGATGAACTGTAGGGTTAGTTATAGAGACAAGGGTCTCAATCCGGCGGTTGATGTTTCTCTGCATCCAGTCTGCCGAAGATATATATACATTCGCAGTGGAGGAAGGAAGTTCTTTTCCATTACCGAAGCATACTATCCGTGAATGCTCAAGGAAACGGCCAACAATGGATTTAACCCTTATTCTTTCCGATAACCCCGGTATGCCTGGTCTCAGGCAGCATATCCCCCTTATTATGAGGTCTATCTCCACCCCTGCCTGTGATGCCAGGTAAAGGGCGTCTATTATGTCAGGGTCTACCAGGGAGTTCATTTTTGCCCATATGGCAGCGGGCATACCCTTTCTGGCATATTCTATCTCCCTGTCTATGTTTTCTATAAGTTTTTCACGGAGATTAAGTGGTGAAATAGCCATGTGTTTCAGTTTTCCGGGGTTGGCATACCCAGTTATATAGTTAAAAATTTTATTCACATCATGGCATATCTGTGTATTGCAGGTAAAATAAGCCAGATCAGTGTAAATTTTTGCTGTTATCGGGTGATAATTCCCTGTGCCAATATGGGCATAGGGTACGAGCTTTCCATCTTCACGTCTAACAACCATGCTCAGTTTGGCATGGGTCTTAAGTTCAAGAAATCCAAACACAACCTGGACCCCCTCTTTTTCAAGGGTCTGTGCAATGCCTATATTGGATGCCTCATCAAATCTCGCCTTCAGCTCTATTACCGCGGTAACGCTCTTTCCGGCATCCGCCGCCTCAAGCAGTGCCTCCACAATAGGAGAATTGGTTGTGGTACGATAAAGGGTCTGTTTTATTGAGACAACATTTTCATCCCTGCTTGCCTGGCGCAAGAACTGGACAACAACATCAAAGCTTTCATATGGATGATGCACAAGGATATCTTTTGCATTGATTGCAGCAAAACAATCGCCTCCGAAATCATTGATCCTTTCAGGAAATCTCGGAATATAGGGTTTAAAAAGCAGATCCGGCCTCTCATCTGTTACAAGCTCCTTGAGATCAGCTAACCCGATAAGACCTTCAAAACTGTGAACATCATATCTTGATACCTTCATCTGATCACGTACAAATTCCCGCAGATCATCGGACATGTTGGCATCTACAGTAAGACGCACAACATTCCCTCTCCGGCGCTGCTTTATAGCGGATTTAAATGTTCTAACAAGGTCTTCCGCCTCTTCATCTATTTCAATCTCACTGTCTCTTATGACACGGAAAATTCCCCTGGAAAGGAGCTTAAAGGATGGAAAAAGAAGTTCAAGATTATTGGCTATGACATCCTCTATGCGGATATATCTCATCTCATCCCCGGGGAGCCTGATAAACCTCTTTGACTGGCCTGGCACAAGGACCAGCGCTTCCATTGTATCATTTGCAGAGACAGTACAGAGTTTCATGACGAGCCCGAAACCAAGGTTCGGAATAAATGGAAATGGGTGCCCTGGATCAACCGCAATGGGGGTAAGTACAGGGAATATATCCTTTTCAAATATGTTAGTGAGCCACTTGCGGTCTTTTTCATCAAGATCGATAATATCAGGTATGCTTATCCGCTCTTTTTTCATCTCCACGAGCAGTTCTTTTAAAATATTATGCTGTCTTGCCATCAGTTGTATAACACTTTCACTGATAATCTTTAACTGCTGATCAGGCGAAAGGCCGTCAGGACTGTCACCGTGCACCCCTTCTGTTATCTGTGCCTTAAGACCGGCGACCCTGACCATAAAAAATTCGTCAAGGTTGCTTGCGGAAATAGAAAGAAACCTGAGTCTCTCAAGCAGGGGATGATTATGATTGCATGCCTCTTCAAGCACACGCTGATTAAACTCAAGCCATGAAAGCTCACGATTTATGAACCGCTTTTTGTTTTTAAACGAAATTGTTTTTAACTCGGCATCAGTTAAGATGCCATTGGTTTCTGAAGGGTGCATAGAGTTTTTACCTGTTATGGAGATATAATTTTACAAAATATTGTTAATACTGTCAGCCAAATATTAGAAAAATGTTAGGAAATTGTTAAATATATGCATACTGCAGTAAAACATCTATATATGCTTTACAACCTGTCATTAAATTGTATAAAAACCTTTAAAATACTAATAAATCGTATATACTGCACAGGACTGGTTATGGTTATTATGCAGAATAATAGCAAGTAAATATAAGCGAAGGTTGAGATGAGTAGAGAAATAAGATTTGCAGCCATAGATATAGGGTCAAATGCAATCCGCCTGCTGTTATCCAGTGTAATAACAGACCATGAGGAGGTATGTTATAAAAAAGGGGCCTTTGTCAGGATGCCTGTAAGGCTCGGTGAGGATGCCTTTATCACAGGTGAAATAAGCGATAAAAAGATCGAACAGCTTGAGCAGACCATGATGGGGTTCAAGCATCTTATGGATGCCTATAGCCCTTTAGCCTTCAGGGCGTGTGCTACCTCTGCCATGAGGGAGGCATCAAACAGCAAGGCTATATGTATAAGAATAAAAGAAAAAACAGGGATAAATATTGATGTAATAGAAGGAAAGGAAGAGGCTGAGATCATTTTTGGAAACAACCAGTGGGGTGATAGTGAAAAAGGGCTCCCTGATGTTTTTATTGATGTAGGAGGCGGCAGCACAGAGATAAGCATCCTCAAGAAAGACAAAAAGGTCTCACGTTCTTTTAACATAGGAACCATTCGGCTTATAAAGGATATGGTTAACAGCCACGACTGGGATGATATAGAATCATGGGTAAAGCAGGAGATATTACCCTTGAATATAGTCTCCGCAAAGGCCAGCGGAGGAAACATACACAAGATATTAAGCCTGAGCGGTAATAAAAAGTCTGAAGAGGTGACTGTGATTCATATGAGGAAGGTTCAAAAGCTTCTGGAGTCATATAATATAACAGAACGAATTATGAAGCTGGGTTTAAAGCCTGACCGCGCAGATGTTATCCTGCCGGCCCTTAAGATATATTATTCTATAATGAAATGGGGTAACTTTCATTCATATAAAGTCCCGCAGATGGGGCTTTCAGAGGGTTTGGTCCGCCAGTTATATCGAAAGAATCCTCATTAAGTCTTTTTACTTTTATTTGGAAAAAGATGATTTGATATGATTCATAATCCAAAAAAACCTGTTTCATCTGCTGAGCATTTGCAAGGTCATGGCCATGAACCTGGCAATCAGGATAAAATTAAAATAACTTTTTATGATACCTTTGACTGGCGTCTGTATAATAATTCCCTGATGCTTTTTGAGTCTGATAAAAAATTGTATCTTAATAAATTCTCAGACAATGAATCTATCTACAGCATTCCAATTGATTCCATACCTGTTTTTGTGAATGATTATCCTGAATGTGAATTTAAAGATCATCTTGCACCGGTAATTGAGATGAGAGCGCTTCTAAAGATTGTTGAATTGGAAGCCGGAGCTGAATTGAAAAATATAGGTGACTCTTTCTTAAAAGCTATGGAGTCTGCAAATATAAGACCGGGTTCCTATAGTACAAAAATAGATATCTCCCTGGCCCCTGACATGCGTTCGGATGAGGCCTTAAAAACCATTCTCAGGTTTTTACTGAGTATAATAAAGATCAATGTATCTCAAATAGAGCGGGATCTTGATACTGAATTTATACATGATTTCAGGGTGGCTGTACGCAGGACCCGGTCTGCCCTGGGGCAGATCAAACACGTTTTTTCATCTGAGGAGACCGCAAGGTTTAAAGAGGATTTTTCTTTCTTGGGTAAGCTATCTAATGAGGTTCGTGATCTGGATGTCTACCTTCTTAAAGAGGGGGAATACAGGTCAAAACTTCCTGCTGCCCTGCATGATGATATAGGCCCATTGTTTGATTACCTTCATAAACTGAGGAATAATGTTTTCAAGCGGTTAGTTCAGAGGCTGAAATCCGGAAAATATAAAAAAATTATCAGGAACTGGGAGGATTTTTTATCTCAACCGCACCAGCATAATTCAGATGCATCAAATGCAGGTGTAGCAGTATTTGATCTTAGCCGGAAGATAATCCATAAAAAGTATAAAGATGTCATAAAAACAGGAAAAAAAACACTGAAGGCTCCGGATGACTTACTGCTCCATGCCTTAAGGATACATTGTAAAAATTTACGATATCTGATGGAATTTTTTGCAGGCCTGTTCCCTGAACATAAGATGAGTAAAGGGGTTAAGATACTTAAAAAATTACAGGATAACCTGGGGGAGTATAATGATCTGTGTGTCCAGATAAAATACCTGCTGGATATAAGTATGCAACTGCCTTTAACTCGGAAACCAAATAATAAAACACTCCTTGCAATCGGGAGCCTGATAAGCACGCTCGAAAGTGAAAAAGAGATAAGTAAAAATGCGTTTAAAGAAAAATTTGCCCAGTTTTCATCTGAGGAAAACAGGGCGTTTTTCTCTGAATTATTTTCAAAAGAGGCGCAATAACAACTCTTTTTCAACCTGAATAAAGAGAGTTTATGGAGATCAGTAATGGCAAATGAAATCGAAAGAAAGTTTCTATTAAAAAATAATACTTGGCCCCATGATAATGTAATGAAATACAGGCAGGGATATCTGAGCAGTGTAAAAGAGAGAAATGTGCGCGTACGTATTGCAGGTGAAAAAGGCTGGCTTACAATCAAGGGCAGTTCTGTTGGCGCTTCACGCATGGAATTTGAATATGAGATTCCTTTACAGGATGCAGGTATGCTGCTTGATATCTGTGAAAAACCCCTCATAGAAAAAAACAGGTATAAGGTAATTGATAATGGTTTTACCTGGGAGGTGGATGAGTTCTTTGGTGAAAATCAGGGGCTGGTGATTGCCGAGATAGAGCTTGAGAGTGAAGATCAGGAGTTCACAAAGCCGGACTGGATAGGAGAAGAGGTGACAGATGATCCACGATACTATAATGCCAGCCTGGTAAAGAACCCATTCAAAATGTGGTAAATAGTCCATCCAGGAACAGCAAAATCCTGGATTCAGCTTTCAGCGGTCAGCATTCATCTGTATCCTTGTTTATAGGGCCTTAAGCTGATAGCTGAAAGCTGAGTGCTGACAGCGTCCATCAAAAACATTATCTTTTTTGATGGACACTATATAATCTATTAATAAGGAGAGACCATGAAGACAATATACCTTTTAAGGCATGCCAAATCGAGCCGTGATGACACGACACTGGATGATTTTGAACGCCCCCTTAATAATAAAGGCAGGGAGAGCCTTGTTATTATGGGTAAGTTATTGAATGATCTCGATGTGATGCCGGACATAATAATATCAAGCCCTGCCAGCAGGGCGGCAATGACAGCAAGAGCCATTGCCTCAAAGATACACTACCCCCTGGATAAAATATCCTACAGGGAGGCCCTTTACCTGTCTGAAAAAGATATCCTTATAGAAGAGATAAAAAACATAAAAAATACCTTTAAGAGTGTTATGGTTGTGGGGCATAATCCGGGCATCACAGATCTTGCCAATTTTCTGGGGGATAAGAAGATAGATGATATCCCGACCTGCGGCTTATGTTCCATTGAATTTGCCCTTAGATCATGGAAAGATATTGATGGCCATTCAGGGCGAATCAAGTTTATTGAATACCCTAAAAAACAGAGAAATTGATCTTCTTTCTCATCAAAAAAATAAAAAATAATATTTCGCAAATATAATACTTATAAAACACGGCTAAGATATGATCTGAATATTATCCAAATTCCTTTAAGTGTTTTAATTGTACAAATTGTACACAGGATAATTAAAAGCTGTTTCTCAAATGTACGTGCATCTTTTCGGACAATCAACTCGTATTTTAAATTTATAAGAGCTGTATTGGGGGATTATAACGGCATTCAGGGAAACATCATAAAAGGTAGAGTCCCTCCTATAACTCTACCTTTTTTATTTAATACCCTTTCTTATCTTGTTCTTTATTACTTTCATCTCGTTCTTTTTGATATTGTTCATAGGACATTTTATCAATCTCATCCAGGCATTTTTGCCTTTCTGCTGTATTTTCAATTCTATTACAATTCTGACGCTCTGTTTCCCTAAGCCCTTCATACCATGATTTATATGTGCAGCCTGAAAAACAACTAAAAATGAATGCCAGTAACATGATTGTAAGTAACTTATTTTTCATAAATCAACCTTTCTAGTAAATATCCCCAATAACTGTTTCATCCGACAATAAGAGACTATTGGGTCAAATCAGTTTGGGAAGAAGTTTTTTCCCGCGCGCTTTCATTGCAGGGGTACCGATATCGACAAGCTCCTTGATAAACAAAAGCGCTAACGGCCGCAACGCCTCATACCTCTCGGTAAGATCGTAAATGGCCTGCATAGCCATCGTCTTGACGATACTGCTTTTATCATTCATGTAAACCCTGAGTTCTTCGATAACTGCCTTCTGTTCCAGTGTGGTGAGCGACAACCTTGCAAGCATCGGGGCCACATGCCAGCGTATTTCAGGCTGCTCGGCTTTAGCAAGGGTCGTAAGCAATATTTTCTTATATGGTTTCAGGTATTCAGGATAAAGGGCCGTTATTTTTTCCACGGCATCAGCGCTCCTCATACTGATCAAGGGGTCATCCGAAAGCATCCCTGAAAACAGGGTATCGAATAACCCTGGTTCATTCAAAACAATTTTCACAACCTCATTAGATCTTCCGATGGAACGCTTGTCTCCACCCCTGAGCATTTCCAATATTTTGTGCATTATATAAAAATACCCCTATATTGATTAGCTACTAAATACCCTAGAGTTTTCCCTGTTCATCTAAAAACTGGACAACTCTTAATGACTCTGCAATCCCTGTTGTGCCTCTCATGCTGATCACAATGGAGATAGCTTCAAGGAAATCTTCTTTAGTAGCTCCTAAGGCAAGGGCGGCTTCGGCTTGAGCCAGCACACAATTATGGCAGCCGACGCCAAGAGCAATGGCCATTGCCATAAGATGCTTGGTTTTGCGATCTATAGCGCCATCTTTATATACCTCATGCATTTGCACACCGAGTTGTTCAGCAAAATCCGGCATCAGTTTTCGAAAAAGATCAAGCTGCTTCTTACGATTATTATTTAATTCAGTCTGGCTTTCTGACATATCCTTTCTCCTTTTCACCTTGATATAATTCAATCGTGTAGACCTTATAATGCATACCACCTTTTAAACTGTAACTGATATAATTTCACCCTATATTTTATTCTCAATAAACTGTTCGATCTTATTTTTTATCTCTTCTCTCAGGCCCCGCATCTTTATCAACCTCTCCTGATAGCTGCCGGTAAAGGTCTCAGGATTTTGAAAAGACCATTGAATAACCCTTGCAAAACCGGGAAAAATCGGGCATTTTTCCGCTGCATCATCACAAACCGGCACAACATAGTTATAGAGTCTACCCTGCTTATAAAGGTCAAACACCTTTTTTGACCGGTTATTTGAAATATCGATGCCGACCTCTCTCATGACATCCACTGCAAGGGGATTCAACTCGGACGGCTCAATACCTGCGCTTTCAGCCTCAAATCTATCACCGGCAAGATGGTTTAAAAATGCCTCTGCTATCTGGCTTCTAGCCGAGTTGTGGATACACACAAACAGAACCCTGGCCTTATCATTTTTTCTATCGTCAGTGCCCATATAATTTTCTCCTATTATGAAGCAGATTTTGATTTTACAAGTCTATCATAATGCTATCTGCCATATTAATATTCATAAAGTTAAGTATTGTTAAATTGTCGTTAGATTTTCATTAAAATATTGAATATTATGTACACTATTTATTGGAAAAGGTAGTGTTGACAACATGGTAAAAAAATAAGTTATCACGCAAAGCCGCTAAGAACACAAAGAAAAACAGTTTTAATTTTAGTATTTACCTTTGCGACTTTGTGTCTTTGTGTGAGATTCAGCTTTTTTACGAGACCATCAGTATTGCCAAATCCGATAAATAGCAAAACAATATATTATTGACAGGTGGTATATAATCTTATTGCTTTCAATGTCCCATCTATTTTTTTAATAATTTTATAATAAAGAATCTACCAAAAGCTAACATTGGTGTGAGAAGCTACCATAAAAAAGGGAACTTTGCTGACCTTTGACAGGAACCAGAAAGCCTCGAATCTAGTCCTAAACGACTGGTCAGGGGCTTTTTTATCTTAATGATCAGAATAATGGAGGGAGGTGAGAATAGAACTAAAGAATAAGTAAAACATCAATTACCATTTATCAAATGGAAAATAGGCAGCAAAAAGATGACAGGAAACAAAATTATCAAGAATTAAAGGAGAAAAGATATGAAACTGAAAAGAATTATGAAAACAATAGTGTTAACAGGCATGGTGACTTTTGTGGCATCAGCAGCATACGCTGGACAGGGCAAGAAAGACTTTCAGGCATCACACTCTGCACATCCTAAGTATGTGTTTTTCTTCCTGGGTGACGGCATGTCCCAGTCCCAGATCCAGGCTACCGAAGCTTATTTGACACAATCTGGTGGAGGGAGCGCAAGAGAGGCTGCTGACCTTCTCAAACCAGAAAACAGGCTCAATATGAGCAAGATGCCGGTAGCGGGCATTCAGACCACCTTTGACGCCCATGCGCTTATGACTGACTCAGCTTCTTCAGCCACAGCTTTTGCCAGCGGCATAAAGACCCTGAGCGGCGTTATTGGTATGAACGACGGTAAGACCATCAGTTATAAGAGTATTGCCCAGCTTGCCCATGAACAGGGTAGGAAGGTCGGGATTGTTACCAGCGTTTCTCTGGATCACGCCACGCCCGCTGCCTATTATGCCAGCGTTTCTAACAGGGGTTATATGAACAATATCGCTACGCAACTCGCAAATAGTGGCTATGAATTTTTCGGCGGCGGTGGTCTGGTCCGGCCTACTGGGGCGACCGCTCCTGATACCAATAACAATATATGGAACCTGCTGTCTTCCAACGGCTATGAAGTGCGTAATACAAAGGCTCTGATCGAAGATCTTCTGATAAACCCGGTGGATAAGGTAGTAGCTATCAACCCCTGGCTTCAGGATGCCTCAGCCATGCCTTATGCCATTGATATGGATCAGCAGCCTGATGAGACTTTTACACTTGCGGAGATGACTGAAATCGCAATAGAAGTCCTTTCTGCTAATAAAGGCCTCAAAAAAGGATTTTTCCTCATGGTAGAGGGCGGCAAGATCGACTGGGCCTGCCATGCTAATGACGCTATGGCGACAATCGGAGACATGATTGATTTTGACGATGCCATTGCAGAGGCCCTTGCATTCTATGCCGCTCATCCGCGCGATACCCTGATTGTTGTCACCGGAGATCATGAGACAGGTGGAATGACTGTCGGTCACGCTACCACTGGTTATACCGCATACTACGATCGTATACTTGGGCAAAAGAACAGCTTTCAGTACTTCGGTGCGAATCAGTGGGCCGCGCACGAGGCAGCCAATGAAGCTGCTGTTTGCCCCAATGTATTAAATACAGACAATCTCGCAACCAATACGGATATGCTTAACCTGATGTCAACCGAATTTGGCCTGAATTGGAATGATTTAAATCCTTATCAGAAGAAGAAACTGGAAGATGCATATGATATGTCTCTATGTGAGACCAACAGCAGTCTGCCTTCCGAAAACACCCTGCTCTATGGCGGATATGAACCTATTATAGTTACCATTAACCATATACTGAACGAACGAGCCAGTATAGGTTGGACATCATATTCGCATACAGGCGTACCTGTACCGGTTTTTGCTCAGGGTCGGGAAGCCGAGAATTTCTATGGCTTTTACGACAATACTGATATCGCCAAGAAGCTTGCCAGGATAATGGGCATCAAACAGTCGCTGCCTGTTGTAAAATAGAAAGAGAGGTTGAGAGAATAGCATAGTCTGTCCGATTTCGATTTGATTTATTTAATCATCAAAGACGGTGTAGTAATCAGACTACACCGTCTTTATATTTTTTTATTAGGAGAGTGAATGTCATTTTCACAGCGTGAATGGCTCTTTTCTTTGTTGATCGCATGCATCTGTATTGTGCTTGCTGTTATTGATATAGCCCATGTTCCTGATGCACCGGGTGGTTTTCGCTGCCGGGGTTTGATTACTGCTGTAGACAACAGTCTTACACGGGTGGATATGATCGTCAAGACCGGACCACAGGTGCTGAAGGTCCGCCTGCTTGACGGCCCTCACAAGGGTGAGGAGTTATCAGTGGTTAACATGCTGACCGGAAAAATGGAGATGGATGAATTTTATATCGCCGAGAAGACCATACTAGTGGAGTATCTGGAATGCGATGGTAAGCCATGCAACGCCATAGCGCGGGGATACTACAGGTTACAATTGCAATTGGTGCTGATTGTTCTTTTCTTTGTACTGCTTGTGGCAGTTGCAGGTGTGACAGGTTTAAAGGCCGCTCTGTCATTCATTTTTGCTGCAATGATACTCTGGAGGTTGTTTTTCCCTCTTCTTCTTCGCGGTTTTCCCCCTATACCTACAGGTCTTGGGATAGTCACTCTTCTCACCGGGGTGATATGTTTTTCAGTTGGAGGACTTACGCGCCGCGGACTGGCTACCTTCATAGGATCAATGCTGGGCCTCTTACTAACCTGCGGCCTTGCAACCTGGTTCACGAATATGTTCTGGATACACGGGGCTGTGCGACCCTATGCTGAGATGCTGCTTTATTCGGGGTACACTGAACTGCGCCTGACAGATATATTTGTTGCCAGCGTGTTCATTGCATGCTCCGGCGCTGTTATGGATCTGGCAATGGATATTGCAGCAACCATGGATGAGATCAAGCTCAGGCATCCGGGTATCAGTTTATTTGAGCATATGCGTTCAGGTCTGCGTGTGGGGAGGGCAGTCACCGGCACCATGACACCCACACTTTTGCTTGCCTACACAGGCAGCCATATTACCATGTTTATGATCTTCCTGGCCAAGGGGCTTCCGGCAACCAATCTCCTGAACGCACCTTTTGTGGCAGCAGAGGTTTTGAATATCCTTGTGGGCAGTTTTGGGGTTATCGCGGTTTCTCCGGTCACGGTGGCTGTGGCGGGACTTCTTTACAGGTTTGGCGGGCAAGGTGAAAGATTACAAGACGCGACAAAAGATGGAGTTATGCCCTGACCTAAAAAACAGCAATTAACAATATTATGTACGAAAAAATCAATTTTTAACAGCGCTTCAATAATATTCTAATAGAAAGCCTGGATAATCGCGGTATCTGAATCAGGGTAGTTATCTAATATGAAAGGATCTTATTGTTATGTTGGAGCTAAAAGAAAAAAATTATTTTGAAGAACTTATTACCAGAAAGATGCAGGAGGCAGTTGAAATGGAACTCGCAGTAGAAGCGCTCAAGGTTGATGAAAATAAGAGCCCTGCTGACCCCATGGATCAGGCAACCTTGGATTCTGACAGGCATATTGCGATATTACTGCTTGAAAAGAAAAATACAAAAATAGAAGGGTTTAAATATGCCCTTGAGAGGATTCGTGAAGGAACATATGGGATATGCGAGGGGTGTGATGAAATGATATCAAGAAGAAGATTGAAGATAATCCCCTTTGCCCGTTTTTGTGTGTCCTGTCAAAGCAAGTATGAAGTAAAAATGATGGAGGGATCATGCTGAGAATAATGAGAGTGAAGGACTCTATATTTTTAATGGCGACTGTCTTTTTAATTTTAGCAGCGCTGGCAATTATGGTTTCAGATATATTCAGGCTGAGTCTATATACTACGCTTGTAATAGCCTTTGTTATATCATTGATACCCGGAAGTATCTTCCTGTTACAGCAATCCGCAAGTCAATAAAATCCTGCTGTGGGCAGTCCTGGTGTCGTGTCAACAATGTGCTATTTTAAGGTGTCATTTCGACCAACGGGAGAAATCTTCATATTCTTTTAAAAGCAAGATCTCTCCTTGCAGTCGAGATGACAGTTGATGCATGACACGAAATTAGGCTGCCCTTGAGTCTGAAAGATGAGGATGAATTATGTTTTTTTCCGAATGATATTCCCTGAACTGCTTTAATCCCTGTTCACCCATATATCGGGAAAGGAGCTTTTCATCCGATTCCATAAGGTCGACAAGAATCAGGCCATCCAACACATCGCTGAATCTCTCATCAACATTAAAGGATATGATCCTGCCACCCAGTTTAAGGTATTGCCTCAAGAGTACAGGCACACCCTTGTCATCCTTTTCTATGCCGGATATCCACGAAGAGACCTCTTCAATATCATCGCCCCAGTGAAGGGCACGGTTAATACCCGGGCGTGAGCTTATTATCCTGAAGGGTGTTCTCGGTTTGATTAATCTTGAGAGGTGAGGGATGCCATGATTCATTTCAAGAAATGAAACCATCAGCTTGCGTGAATAAGACTTATATTCCTTTGAGATGCTGACAGCGCCAAATAGATATCTGTATTTCATATGGTTCACTACATATTGCCCTATACCTTTCCATAACAACAGGAGCGCTGAATAGCTTCTCTGGTATTCTTCCCGGATAAAGGTCCTGCCCATTTCAAGGGCGGGACTGTAATTGTTCAGAAAGGAATTGCGGTATTTGAACAATGTAGAGGTGTAAAGACCTTTTTTACCTTCCCTCGCCAGTATCTCATCGGTTCTGCCAAGCCTGTAGGCGCCTGCAATTTCCTGGTTCTTCTCATTCCACAGAATAATATGTGTATAGGTTTGATCAAAGCGGTCAAGGTCAATACTGTTCCCGGTGCCCTCTCCTGTAGACCTGAAGGTAATTTCACGCAGCCGCCCGATCTCACGAAGAACATGGGGAACCTGCAGATATTCGGCACAATATACAGAAAAGTCATCCGTGCTTATGAGTTTCTGATCATCTGGTAATTGTAAAAGCTCCCCTGCAAGGATATCGCTCTTTACCGGTTCGATAATTATTTTGCCTGAACTGATATTTTCCGACTTCTTTTTAAATGGCAGGATTTTATCATTATGCTCTACTGACCTGCTTAATAGCTCTGTCCTGAAGCGCAGATATGAGGTTAATGCCCCGGTATCAGTTATATCTGCGAGACGCTTATATGGTATGGTATGACCGATTTTATACCCTATCTCCGAACACCTTTTTTTCAGAAGTTCCCTTGGAAGCAGGGCTGTCCGGAATCGTGGGTGAACAATCCCTGCAAAATGAAAAAGGGGGCTGTTATCGCCATAAAAATATACTGGCAGCACTGCTGATTCTGTAAGATGAACAATCCGGCTTATGGTGTTGTGCCAGGGAGGATCTGCTATATTTCTTTTTTTAATAGAAAAATGAGAGACCTCTCCGGCAGGGAATGTTATAAGAAGCCCACCATTCTTGACCCAGGAGGCCGCCTTAAGTATAGCTCTTGTATTTTTGCCTATGGATCTCCTGTTTAAGAAAGGATCAACAGGAAACAATATGGGCTCAAGCTCTTTAAAAAGTCCGAGGTAATGGTTTGCAAGTATCCTGACATCTTTTCTGGCTTTTGATATGATTGAAGCAAGTACAAGGCCGTCTATGCCGCCAAAGGGGTGATTTGAGACAACAATCAATGGCCCGCGCTCTGGTATTTTAATTTTCCTTGTAAGTGTGTCGTATTTTATACCTAAGGTTTCAAGTGCATTTTCAATAAAGGAAAAGGGGTCATTGCTCTCTGGCATATTGTGGTAATATTCCCTGATAGCGGGCAGCGCCATTAAACTGTCAAGGGTTGTAAGCGCTGCATCGGAAAATAATTTTAATATTCTGTTTTCCGGCCTGTAAAGGTTTGAAAGCGGGTGCTCCAGGATATTGATTGCCTCTGTCATATCTTCCCCCATAATCTATTTTATTCTCTTTATAAACCTCATATCGATGAGTTAATTACTATTTATTTATAAAGGGCAATTGTTAATGAAATGGTAATATCAGGTTAGATAAATGTTAAATAAATATAGGGAGCTAATAATCTTCTAGCACACTCCTTACATAAAACAAAAAATTAAGGTGTACATATCTATCTTATTTAACAATCGGAGGCCTTCCCGGATGAGATTTATACCGACTTTTATTTTTTTTACCTTGATTTTGTGCCTTTCTGCCACAGGCGTTGATGATTGCGGTCTTAAGATCAGCACTGAAAAAGGCAAGGATGGTAAAAGGCATATCAGGGCGAGTTTTAATCTTAAGGCAGACCCGGATGAGGTTTACAATACACTTCTTGATGTGGAGTTATTCCCCGAATTTATGCCTGGGTCAGCAGATGTGAAGATGGTAGAGAAAAGCTCTGATTACCAGATTGTAAGGTTTTCCGGAAACAGGGGGTTACTGAGCGGGGATGTCGTGATGAAACGGATACGTGATCTTCAAAAAAGGCAGATTGAATGGTTTCTTATAGATGGGTTACCCAAAGAGGTGAGAGGGTATTGGCTTGTTGAAACTGATAAAAATGATAAGAGCTTAACCGTAGTTCATTATTCAAATTATGTTGATGCAGGCACCCTTGTCCCTGGTTTTTTAGTAAGGAAATTTCTGTATGAAGATATTGAAAAAATGGTTCCTAATATAATCAAGAGGGTGGAAAGCGGCGGGAAATGGGTATCAGACGAATATATGGATAAAAAAAGAGACCATTAAGATTAACTCTTTCTAAAATAGGTGAAAACCCGGTAAGCAAATCTGATAAAAACTAACCTTGAATTCATTTGATAGCTGAAAATACAGACATCACCGGTTTCTGTTCAAGCGAGATAAGCCCTAACAATATCCTTATGCAACGCTAACCTGAATTTGTTAAATCCTTAACTATCCTAAAACATTCATCTATTAAAATATCTAATTAAATGAGCCGGCAGCTATTGTTCTGCTGGTTTAATATATAGGAACTTTATAACAGGAGAATCAATTGGAAAAGAAAGCTTTAAAGGCTGACCTGCATGTACACTCAAAATATTCTGTAAGGCCATCAGAATGGATATTACAAAAGCTTGGCTGCGCTGAGAGCTATACTGACCCGGTCAGTCTATATAATAAGGCTATTCAAAGGGGAATGGATATTGTCACGATAACTGATCATAACACCTTGTCAGGCAGTCTTGACATAGCACACCTTGATAACACCTTTGTAAGCGAAGAGATAACAACATATTTTCCTGATGACAGGTGCAAGGTACATGTGCTTGCCTGGGATATAAATGAAAAACACCATGAGGATATCACAAGATACAGGGAAAATATCTTTGACCTTGTTAAGTACCTGAACAAAGAAGGAATCGTTCACGCCCTTGCACACCCGACCTATTCATTGAATGACAAACTTACATTTGAGAGGTTTGAACAACTGCTTCTTCTATTCAACCTGTTTGAGATGAACGGTACACGTGATGAATACCAGAACAATGCCCTTAAAACCATCCTTGGCAGCCTAAACCGGAATAGGATAGAGGAGCTGTGCAATAAATATAATATGGAGGCTGCTGGGGCTGAGCCCTGGAAAAAGGGCATGATGGGCGGGTCTGATGATCATTCATCTTTAAATATAGCAAGGACCTACACAGAGGTTCCTGATGCCTATGAAATGCAGGGTTTTTTTGATGGGTTAAGGGCTGGGCGCTCTGTTCCTTGCAGCGTTCCTTCCACACCAAAGACATTTGGGAGAAACCTCTACAGTATCGCCTATCAGTTCTACAACACCAAATTTAATATTGATAAATATACCAATGATGAACTGCTCCTTCGTTTTGCTGAAAAGATCCTTACAAATGGGAAAAGGCAGGAATCAGTATACAAAAGGCTCAGGGGGTATATAGGATACAGACGACCTGATTATTTACATAAAAACAGAGATGATGGCTTTTTGAGTCAGTTGCTATCTCAAGCAAGAAAAATCATCGGCAATGATCAGGTTATGATGGCGGTAGTAAAAACAGGTGCAGGTATTGACAGTAAAAAGGATGAAATGTGGTTTAATTTTATAAACAGTGTTGCTGAACAACTGTTGCAGAGATCAGCCAACTCCTTACTTAAAAATATTTCCGGTGCAAATCTATTTGATATCTTCAGTACAATAGGGTCAGCAGGCTCCCTTTATACCATGCTTGCCCCTTTCTTTATTTCATATGGGATATTCACAAAAGACAGGAAATTCTGCAGGGATTACCTTAAACATGCAGGACTTGGTGAATGTACACAGGATGTGAACCGATGCAGGATGGCCCATTTTACAGATACCTTTAATGGATTAGGCGGAGATGTAAAAACCTCACGTATGCAGGGAGACATGGCCAAAAATCATTGGAAAGATATTACCATGATAACCTGCGGCCCTGATCAGGGCGTGGATGGGGCTGTAAATTTTAAACCAATTGGAGAAGTTGAGATGCCTGAAGACCCGGAAATAAAACTATATTATCCACCGGTCTTAAATATGCTTGATTACTGCTATGAACAGGGGTTTACCCAAATCCACAGCGTAACCCCTGGGCCAATGGGTCTTGCTGCCTTACTTATATCCAAGATATTAAGAGTGCCTCATTACAGCACATACCATACAGCCTTTCCTCAGTATGCGGAAAAGCTAACAAGCGACCATACCATAAGCGATATCGTGTGGAAATATGTTGTATGGTTTTATAATCAGACAGATAAGGTTTATGTTTCTTCAAAGGATAAAGTGGAAGAGCTGGTTTTAAAGGGCATTAAAAAAGAAAAAATAGAGTTTCAGATAAGAGACAATGAGAAGGATCTATTTATCCCTGTAACGGAAGAGGATTTTTATAAAAGGGATAGAAGGATAGTTGCAGCAGCTTAGATAGTGATATTGACATTCGCCCAGGACTCTTTAACAAACCTGTTCATATCTGTCCAGGCCCTTAAGTCAATCATATCAGCTATAATCTCCGCAGTATAA
>JAFGFM010000058.1 GCA_016931115.1 Deltaproteobacteria bacterium
ACCATGACACTGCCATCACCCCGTGTAACCATCCCTCTTAACATGAGCACAGGGGCTGTATCAATACCATCTTCATCCAGTCGCTGACTCAGGCCTTCAGTTAAAAACCGTTCCCCTGCTGATACAGCCCATCCCGCATTTCCTATCCGTGTAACAAATGCGTATTCAAGTGTGGCCCTTACCGAGTCCCCTACAAGAAGCGCCCCGGTAAGCATGGCAGTAGCTGTAGCTGCGGCAAGGGCGATTGCCAGATGCCTGGGCCAATAGTAAACAAGGCTTCTTATGACCCACTTGAAAGATGTCATCGGTTTTTCCCCGGATTATTTCCCAGTGCCAATTTTCCATCGCAAAGGGTATAGACCTTTTCAAACCTTCGGGCCAGATCAGCGGCATGGGTAACTACAATAAGGGCTGTGTTCTCTGCAAGGTTCAGGTCAATCAAAAGATTCATAACACTTAAAGCGGTCTCATGATCCAGTGACCCTGTAGGTTCATCTGCAAGAAGAAGTCTCGGAGAGTTGATTAGAGCCCTTGCCACTGCTGCCCGCTGGCGCTGACCGCCTGACAGTTCTCCCGGACGCCGGTCTATGCACTGGGGGATACCTATCCTTTCTATAAGCTCCTCTGCCCTTTTTTTTAGAAGAGCATTCCTTTTTTTATCCGGGTAAGCCAGGGTGGGGACAAGGAGATTCTCACGTACAGTCAGATGAGGCAGAAGATGGTGCATCTGGAATACAAACCCTATCTCCTGATTGCGTATATGAGAAAGGGCAGGTTCATCAAGGGTAGCGAGATCCTGCCCCATAAAATTGACATGGCCATTTGATGGTTTATCCAGCGCCCCTATTATATTGAGCAGTGTACTCTTACCGCAACCGGAAGGTCCAAGCACTGCAACAGATTCACCGGCTGAAAGTTTAAAGGAGAGCCTTTTTAAAACCGGAACATACTCATGAGCTCCTTCAACACCATAACCTTTGGTTATATCAATTAATTCCAGCATGACTATCCTTTCTCCCCCTCCCCCAACCCCTCCCACAATGGGGCGGGAAACTTTTTACTCAGCCCAAATTCTACTCTTTCCTCTTTCCTCTTTCCTCTATCCTCTATTCTATATTCTCTTTACTCTTTCCTCTTTTCTCTATGCGCTCCTATGAATTACCTTTTCAAGCACCCCGACATAATCCCTTGATGTCTTTTGTATATCAAAATGGGCCTCAATACCTTTTCTTCCCTTTTGCCCCAGACTGAATGCGTTATCAGGGTTAATGAGAAGAGGCGCAAGTGCAGCCGCAAATTTTTCAGGTGCATTTGAATCGACAAGCAGGCCTCCACCTGTCAGCTGAAGCATTTCAGGAAATATTCCGATCTTTGGCACAATAACCGGCACACCTGAGGCCTGGGCCTCCAGCGCAAAAAGGCCATATGCGGCCTCCTCCCTTTCAGGGACACACATTACAGAGAGACCGGTTAACCATTGTCTGCGTCCTTCACCTAAAAACTCCGGTATAAAGACAACATCGCCGGTAAGGCCTGCTCTCTTCAGTTTTCGTTGTAAATCTCTTATAAAGGGTTCATCTGCCTGGCTCATGCCTCCTGATATCTGTAAACAGCAGCTTTTAAGTTCCGGCCTCTGCTTAAGCAGAATAAAGGCATCAATCAGGGTGTCCAGACCTCTTTGAGGACACATTCGTGAAAGAAACCCTATTGCAGGTATGGCTGGCATGGTCTCAGCCGGCTGATAATCTTTAATATCAATGCCCATATATACTGTATGAAGCCTGGCTTCATGCAGGTTCAGCCTCGGAGCAATCCGGTCTGCATAGGCTTTGCTGACAGAGATAAATGCATCTATCTCCTTTGAACATTTCTGAATTAGCGCCCATGCTTCACTGCTGTAGGGTTCTCCCAGGCCATCTACAAAGGCCTCTTCATCCTGAAGCAGGCAGACAACAGGCACCTTTAACCGCTCCCTCAGGGCAGGCGCCAGCCCCCCGAGCAAAACATTGGAGAGGATAACCACATCCGGTATCTCCATATCACTGGAAATCCATTCAATAAGCCGGTCCAGCTCCTTTACCTGATGCCCGTGCTCCCCTTTAAGCATGGAGATGGTCGTCTCCCCCAGATCCTTAGAACTGGTCATGCCTGCCTTTTTTGATATCTTTGAGAGGAGTGAACGGTTATCAAACAGGCTGTCAAGCCACCTTGGTGTCTTGCGGAACAACCCCAATTTCTGCTGCAAATAGACATTTATGCCGCCATAAAAAATGGGGGCGTTGATAGTCATCTTCGGTGAATCAAGCCTGATGGGCAGATAAAGAGGCACCATCATTATCTCATGACCCTGGGCAAAAAGTGTTTTGACAAGTGTCTGATCCCTCAGGCAGTTCTCACAGTAAAAATTATCCCCTGACCCTGGTGTTATCTGTATTATTTTCATTTGAAGCAGTATACCATCCCGTCATCACACCCCACCACGACCATGCCATTTGCCACAGCAGGGGAAGAGGTTATCGATCTACCGGTCTCATATGACCATATGAGTTTACCGTCTGTCATGTTTAACATGTATAACCTGCCGTCATCACTCCCGGCAAGAACCCTGTTACTCACTATTACAGGAGAACTGTTAACTGCATCAAGGGTTGTATATCTCCACAAAGCACGCCCTGTTTTTATATCTATACAGTATATATTCATATCTGCTCCTCCTATTACAACTGCATCATCAGCGACAGCAGGGGAGGAGATAAAGGCCCCTTTTTCAATTTTATATCGCCAGGAGGTTTCATGCGTGGAGAGCGATGCCTTAAGAAACTCACCTTCATAATTTCCGATATAGACATATCCATCTTTTATTGCAGCAGAGGCGGCAATGTATGCGCCAGTATCGATCTCACCTGCCTTTTTGCCATCGGATAGATTGATAATATGTATAACCGCATCACATCCCCCAAACACACAATATTTATCATTCACAGCAGGAGAGCCGTTTATATAATTTCCTGTTTCATATTGAAAGACCACCTTCCCGGTCAGGGCATCGATACAATAGAGAACTGAATCGTAACTGCCTGCGAGTATATAGAGTTTGTTCTCCGTATTTTTGAACCAGTTTGCACCACCAGTCAGCTTGTCGCCAGCACAAAATCGCCAGCGTTCAGCACCTGTTTCTGAATCAAGAGCATAGATGGTTCCGGCCAGTGTGCCTATATAAACTGTTTTGTCGATAACTAAAGGCGATGCCTCAATCTCATCATCCAGAGGCCTTGACCAGATCAGCTTACCGCTCTTAATGTCAATGGCATAAATATGTTTATCCGAAGAGCCAATATATACTATATTATTGACAATTGCAGGAGATGATTTTACCCCTTCACCTGCCTTGAATCTCCATACAGGTTCAAGGCTGTCTGGAAGCTCGCCCGATACATAACCAGTCTGCGACTGATTACCGTGAAACTGGGGCCAGTTACCGCCAGGATTGGCAGGAGTAACAGCAACATTTTCAGGGCTTTCTTTATCCACTATTTTTTTTTCGAGGCGATAATGGTTTATGCCCCATGCCAGAATAAAGCATAAGACTATTGTTAAAATGGTCCATAATATCGTCCTTGTAAAGCCCATATAAAATATCTTTAATCTCCAATTATGGGTAAAAGTTGCTGATAAGTTAAGAATTGTAATGGAAATATTCAATAAAAATCGTGCAGATAATAATAAAAGGGAGTAATTTTCTAGAAATATATGTTTAATTTTGAAAGAGCGTTACCGCTCTATTGTATTGTTTTTCACAAGAAAAACAGGAACATCATAAAAAAGGCGGTCCGGTAGCGTGTGGCAGTTGGCCGCCCGCTATCGGATCTAAATGACTTAAGGTTTGTATTTAATTGCGCCGCTCTTCTGATCGCGAGAAAACTGAGTCAGGTACGCCCACGCCATACTGGCGTACTGTGGATACAATGCATGAATCAGATCTTCAGTATAGTTGAGGGCCACCATTGGAACACCCTCTTTGTTATTCAGATACCATATGAAGTTCTTGTATTCATTATTCACCAGAGTCGCCGACCAGGCGTCAGCCTGAAACCCGCACTTAGGGTAGGCTTTAAAGTTAAAGCTAACCTGGTTCATGTTATTGTAAATCAAAAATTTATTCAGCAGCACCTGGGAATTGTCTGAAAGACTTTTATCTTCCGGGTTTATATTTGGCTCAAGGTCATAGGCGCTCGTTAAGTACATGAACGGTAGATCAGTCTCTTTGAACTTCTCCTCCATCTGGTCTGTGAATTTGAACATCGCACCGGCCATGTCTACAACTGCTGCCAGCATACGGGGATGGCTCGTTGAAATTGTGAGGGTCGCCCCTCCGCCCATAGAATAGCCGGAGGCATATACACGTGAGGCGTCAATAGCAGGATAGCTCTTCATCATATATTTAGCCAGTGCAGCTATCGATTCTCCAAGCACAGCCTGGTCAGAATAGAGGCCCTGGTGTTCCGGGGCCACTATGATGAACCGCTTCTGACGCGCCATCTCCAGCCAGCCTACCTCCTCAACAAATGCATGAGGATCATCGCCGCCGCCATGGAGTGCGATTACCAGCGGAACTGTGCCGGGTGCGACCCTGTTTTCAAGAACCTCGGCTGGTACATACTCATACCAGGTCTGCATGTACTCACCTGTTTTGGTTTTGTTGCCGGAGAACCTCTCTTCCTGGTGCGAAAACACCGAAATGCCATCCGGCGCCACACCATTTGTTACTACGTTCCGCGCGGTCAGAGAATAGGGCGCCTGATCAAAATTATATCCCTGGTAGGGGGTTCCTGCGCTGTGCAAACCCTGTTTAACAACAGGGATTCGCATTGTCCTGGAGAACATCCCATCATAAGCACTCCTGATGATGGTAGGTGTGTTTGGACTTGCTTCTCTGTGGATAACCACCTGCTGAAGCGGCAGGGCCTGATTGAAGCAGGTTGTGGTTTTGGCGTTACCCTTTACAGCATCAGCATTATTTGCGGCCTTGTACTTGGCCTCAACAGCTTCAGTGGCGTTCACAAGATAGGCGGGCAGAGGGCCTGCCACCTGACGGATCTCATCCATCCTGCTGTTGATCAGCAGAACACCGGCAATGCGGGTAGCATAATCGATGGTGCTCGCAATGTAGTTGTTAAAGAAGGTTGCGCCGCTGTCAAAGCCTATGACATAAATGAAGCCGAAGCCGCCAAAGTAGTCGCCGTCAGAGTAGGTCGTAACAGCATCGTTTGATCTTTCAGATACCCCGAGTGAAAGCATCGCTGTCTGTAATGCATAATAGTGCTTCTGGTCGCTTGCACTAAAACCGGTTTTGGGATCGGATGGTGTGATGAGCACCACACTGCCGACTGCTGTATCAATGATGTTGATCAGGCCGAGATCCTTCAGGTATGTAAACGCGGCATCCTTGTCCTGAAATGACTTCTCGGAAAATACCAGGATGTTCGTGTTTAAGCGGTTGCCGCGTCCGCTCCAAAGGTTCGCTGACCGATACACGTACGTTGTTTCTTTGGGATAGCCATCAAGTACAGGATGCGACTTAAAGGTCACATTGCCGGTACCCTTTGAGGCAGCGGAAACGGGACTGCTCACGCGGGCCTCTTCCAGCGTCTCGAAAGTGGCCTTGTTCCCAAGTCTATTGGTGTAGTTCAGCGCAAAAATGCTGGAGGTGAAGGATAGGCTCACCGTCAGCGCGATCGAAAGTGTCAATAACAATTGGTTTTTCAGCATCGGTAAATCTCCTTTTCTTGCCGACATGTTTGTCGGAGGCATTTCAGCCAGGATTTTCGATAAGTAAAAAAATGAAACTCTGTCCGGTTATAATGTTGGCACTATTTAACCTGATAGCCTGACAACGTTCTCCTTTAGAGACTCAACATGGTGAGCACGGTATGGGTTGAGGCTTTCATCTCCCGTTCAATGTGCCGGAAAATTCTTTCGTTCAATGGTCCACTTCTCATCCATACACAGGCCACACCGGTCTCCCACAAAGCGGGCAGCTGCCCTGGCATCACCGCGCAATTGCCAGTTCAGCCAGTCCACTGCCACCTGGGCGGCAGCGCCGCCATTGGGTTCGTGGTAGGTGCCACCATGCCCTACAGGCAGGTTGGCAACTGCAACTGGCACATGATCGATCAGCTGGAAGTCTTCCATGCCATTCTTATAGGCGACGTCGGTCGGCCCACCCAGTATGTAGAGAACGGGCGTGTGATAGCTCTTCACCGTTGACTTGGGTACCTTGAAGCCGGGCATGGTGGCGCGCTCACCGTCATAGGTGCCAGTGTTCTGCATGATCAGAGTTTTAACGCGCGGGTCGCCTGCGACAAGGGCTGCCTGCAGTCCTCCACAGCTGAAGCCTGAGACTGCCACCTGCTGCGGATCAATGCGCCCGAAATAGGGGCTGCCCTCGCGGTTGTTCTCGGCCAGCGCCCAATCAATAACCTTGGTTAGATCCGATGTCTCGGTACGCGGGAAAGGCTTTTGCTCCGTGGCAGGTGCATGTGCGCCCGGGCCACTCAATATGCGACCGGAAGCAATCACCAGATAACCGTGGGACGCCAGTTCTAGCAGATGAAACCGGGTGCTGGCCCCATCGTCCGAACAGCCACCGTTTCCCCACGCGACCACTCCCAGCTTCAGCGAGCCCATCGCCTCCAGGTTGGCCGGTCGATACACCACATGCCGGGGGAGCTCTGGAATCTCCTCCTTCATAGCCGGGTAGGCGCCGGTTCCGGGGGTGTCCGGAAGGTTGTTCTGTCCCGCTCCCAGGGGACCCATCACTTTCCGATTGGGGCCACCGGCGCCGGGCGCAGGTGGCTGCTGTGCTGTGACTGTCTGAGCGCCAAGCAATGCGCCGGCCAGGACCATAATGAATATCAAACGATTTGTTGCGCTAAGGATCATATATAGCCTCCCGATCTGTATTGCCGCCAGGATTGCCAGGCGGATATTCCTGCTGCACTTGACGACAGGAAAAATGAACATGTTTTCAGGTTTATGTTTCCTATCGTAATCAGGAATATTAATGTTACTATTGATAAGAATTCCCTTTTTGAAGGCGAAGTATATGTAGAAGAGTATTGTATGTCAATATACTATACTCAAAACATAATGCTGTAGCCGGATAAGGAATCTTATCCCAGCAGCCTGATTATCTGAGCAGCATCTTTTAATTGTTCCAGATGCCGGACCATATCAATAATTTTATCGGAGGTGGCAGCTGAATTCAGGGTCAAGCCTGCCTGTCACTTTTCGGGCAACTTCCAGCACCTCTTTTTTCCGAATAACCGCAATGGTAAAGTTTTCCAGAATGACTCTTCCCTTCACCAGGGCTGTTGCAACTGTCCAAGGAAGACTGAACTGCGCATCAATCACAGTTTGAGGATTCTGCTTTTCCTGTAAGGGGACACATAATATATATTAAGGTTAAAAGATCGTCAAAGGAGATATCCCCCTCTATTACATCCTCTTATTGTTAACTGTTAACTGATCATTGAAATACCCTAATAGCCTTCAGACTAAATTGCTTTAACCTGCCTTTCTAATGATCAGCATCGCCACATATGGAACGACGTTGAAAACAAGCCAGATGATTTTGTACAAACCAAGTAACGAATAATAGGCCACATTAAAAACTTCACGGGAGATAGGGAATAATTTGCCTTGAGTAGAGTATGCCCAGTCAAGAGCTGTGACACCTATTATTAGCGAGAAGATCAGTAATATCCCGTTAATAATAGTACACCACATAAAAAATGACGTTAATTTTTGAATGTTCATGATAGCCCTCCTTTTTTTAACGCATGGATTGATAGTTAACCTAAAATACCTCCTCAACCGGTACAATATTTACCTTTTCGGCTTTAAAATCGAGTTTGTAGTTCTCAATGATCCTGTCCTCATTGAGAATATCTTCCGGTTTCTCCGCCTGATAGACCATTTTTGATGTGGTGTTGTTTATCAGGCGGTTTTTCATCTCCTCAGCATCCTTTGTAATAAATACAAATTTCACATCTTTGCATTGCAGATACTTCCTTATAACCCTGTTGACATCGTCAGGGGTAAGCCTGTTGAGTGCACTTATCATGGTTTTTGTGAATTCGCCTGTGTCGTAAAAATCACTGTCCAGGGCATAACCAAGCTGGCGGCCCTGGGTTTTGTTGAGAAGATTGACAAACTTGGTCAAATAGGCCTTTGTTAAATCAAAATCCTTTTGACTGATCCCCTGCTTTATGAGTTTATCCAGTTCATACATTGCCACACGCGTTGCAAAATGTGCCTTTTCAGCAGATTCAACCGGTCTGATCCATATCTGAAATATCTGCTGTCTGCGGCCAAGATTGTTGTCAGGATAAAACTGGAACATGCCGTTTGGAAAATACTCGATGTAGGCGTAGTCACCATAATTCATTCCCCTTATCTCGCGAATGCGGTTGAACAAAAGCCCATTGAAGGAGCGGTGTTCACCCAGGTATGATCGTGCAAGCCAGAGCGCCGGGAAATCCGGGTCTTTTCGGGTCACCTCAATAGGAAATCCAAAGGAGATAAAATTACCGCGTGTCTCCTTTTTAATAATTGTGGCCTCAAGTCCATCTATCTTTTTTGGTTCAGGCAATTGAATCTTTATTGCTGTACCTTCAGGCAGTGCGGCCAACTCTTTTTTTACCCTCGCAAGAAAGCTATCACTGAATTTGCCTGCCATGCCAAGTGTCAGGTTTGCCCTGGTATAGTTGCGCAAATAGAAATCCTTCACATCATCTATAGTAAGATTCTCAAGGGCCTTTATATGTCCCATGTTTAAATGGCCATAGGGATGATCCTGGTAAATCTCCTCATATAGCGCCTCTTTTCCCAGCTCTTCTTCATTATTGTCCCTCAGGTTAACTTTTATCCTGTTGATAAGGTCACTCCTGACGCGTGAGAAATCTTCTTTGTCCCATGCAGGCATTAAAAGCTGACCGGAGATAATATCATAGTAAGAATTGAGATTATCCACATGTATTGTGCCTGTGAATACAGTCATCTCCTTATCCACCTGATTGTTAAAGCCTGCTGCCATGGGATAAAGGGCCCTCTGTATTTCCTTGTACTTCATGAACCTGCTGCCCGCTTCGGTTATCATGGCTGCGGTAAGCCGGGCAAGACCTTCCTTGCCTTCTGGGTCACTGGCAGCGCCGGTATTGAACAGTATTCTGAAATTTACGAGGGGTGATTCTGATTTGAGCAGAATGGTTTTTATCTCAGGCACTGCCAGTTTTTCCATCTCTACAAGTTTATCGATAGAGCCTGTTTTACCTTCTATAGAAGGCAGCGTGTCATGGGAAAGAGAAACAACAACAAGCCTTTTATCGGTCAGGTACTTATTTGCATTCTCCATGATATCTGTTGCATTAACAGTGTCATACTCCCTGTAAGCACGGTTGATGGTTTCAGGATCACGGGATTTTACAAAATATGGAACCAGCGCACCTGCTATGGCCTCCGAGTTGTCCATGCCGGCAGCAAATCCATACTTAATGCGTGATTTCATATGCTCCAGATTTTGGCTTGAAACAGGTTCGAGCCTGAATTTTGCAAAGGTCTTTAATATTTCATCCCTGACATACCAGAAATCAGCTGGATCTTTTATGCGTACCATCACAGTTAGCAGGTAAGGGTCAATTCTATCAGGGAAATAGGGGTAAAGCTGATCAATCTTTTGTTCATCCACCACAAGTTTTTGATACAGGTCAGAGCTTTGTCCAAAACCCAGTTCACCTAATATTTTCATGGCAGCCAAATCTTTATCAGTCTCAGAAAATGCAGGGCCATGAAATGCCACCATTAGCAAAGGTAATGTAGAAGATTGCCATTCCAGATGTCCATATATTGGCCCTTTTGGCTCAGGCTCCTGTGGTATTTCGGAAGAATAATTACCGCGTTCCCAATCACCCCAGTATTTTTCAATCAGTACAAATGTTTTTTCAGGGTCCAGATCACCAGCAAGTATAATAGTGGTTTTCTCCGGACGGTAGTGGCGACTTAAGAATTCCCTGCTGTAATCAAACTGGTTGGGCATATCTTCTATATCTTCCAGGAAACCCATGGTCGTATGCTTGTAGGTATGTTTTTCAAATGCTGCATTACGTTTAACTTCAAACATCTTTTGTTCCGGGTCAGCCGAGTTTTTATTGTACTCACCCAGAACAGCCCTTGATTCTGTTTTAAAATCCGCTATGGTGTATTTCAGATTTTTAAAGCGGTCAGCCTCGATCTCAAGGATCTTTTCCAGGTCTTCCTTTGAAAAGGTCGTATGGTAATTTGTCACATCATCGTCAGTAAAGGCATTACTGTCTGCCCCTGCAATTTTCAGGATATTGGAATATTCCTCTGCTGAGTATCTGTCTGTTCCGCGAAACATCATATGCTCAAAAAAGTGTGCAAAGCCTGTTTTGCCATTTTCCACCTCATTTCTTGATCCCACCTGCACCGGAATCTGAAGTGCTACGATATTGGGATAACCGGTAAGAATGACCACTGCCCGCAGGCCGTTTTTGAACTCCTTCACATGATATTCATATGGAAAAATTTTTGTATTTTCAGCATCAGTTGCTGCCATGGTTCCTCCCGATACAGTTAAAGCAAATAAACATGCAAAGAAAGTATTAATGGACATAATCCCTCCAGGGTCTATTAGCAGTATAATGTTTAAGAAAAATGCGGAATCGATTCCGGTTTATACATCAACCGGTTAAAAGTTTCAAACCTTATAAATAGGTCAAAGAGGTATGCTAAAGAATCCCGGGTATACCCTGTATTGTTCAAGCGGGTTGCCATAATTGCGGGATAAAAAATAGTCGACTATCCTGATATAGCTGTATTATAAAAGCTATTAACTGAATTTTGCACGAGATATCCGGAGATAAATAATGACATACATTGCAAAGAAGAAGTACTCTTCCATATTGATTTTAGCATCACTGGTTATTGCCACTTTGTTAACTGCACTGGTTTCACCACTTTCTTTCGGGGCATGCCCAAAGCTACCCCCACCTTCGGGGAACACAATAATCGTTGATACTGTAGAGGAGATCTGGAGCGCGGTAAACAGTGCCGCTCAGGGAGATACAATCCTTGTGGCAGACGGGACATATAATCTTGGCGCAACAGGTCGTTACATCTGGATCAAGGTTAATGATATAACCATTCGTTCCCAGAGCGGAGATAGAGAGAGTGTTATTTTCGATGACCAGTACCAGGGCACAGAGGTAATTACCATTGCGGCCTCTAATGTTACCATAGCAGACCTGACTATCAAGCGAGCCAGGACACATGCTGTTCATGTTATCTCTTCCGGATCAGCGGATACCCTGTACACCCTGATTTACAATGTAAGAATTATTGACCCGGGGCAGCAGGGGATCAAGATAAACCCTGCAAATAGTACTTATTTTGCAGATGATGGCGAGGTCGCCTGCTCTGTAATAGAATTGACCCAGAGCGGAAGGACTGAGGTGTTGGACTACAACGGAAGCTGCTACACAGGAGGAGTTGATGGTCACAGGGCAAAGGGATGGAGTGTAAGAGACAGCAGGATAGAAGGGTTCTGGTGCGAAACCGGTCTGTCTGAACACGGGGTCCATTTTTGGACCGGCAGCAGGGATACTGTGGTGGAGAGAAACAGATTCATTGACAATGCCAGGGCTGTTGGATTCGGGCTCTCTGAAAGTGGAGAAGGCCGAACTTACAGTGACAACCCTTGCCCGAACGCCACCGGTTACGTGGGCCATTTCGGAGGAATAGTCAGAAACAATTTTATTTTTGCCTCAAACCCCGCCCTTTTCGCATCTGAATCTGGTGCGGATACCGGAATTGCCCTGTGGCAGGCATGTAATGCAAAGGTATATCATAACTCCCTTGCCTTTACCGGAACTCCTTTTAGTGCTATTGAATATCGGTTCAGTAATACACAGGTTGATATAATGAACAATCTTACCACTCATAACATAATGCAAAGGAATAACGCTCAGGCGAATCTGGCCGGGAACCTGCAACACCAGCCGCTTACTGTTTTTGCTGATGGTATTTCAGGTGACCTTCATCTGAGTAAAACTGCCACATCAGCCATTGACATGGGAATTAATTTATCCGAAGGGCTATGCGATGATGATATCGATGGTAACCCAAGACCCAATGGAGCGGCCAGAGATATAGGTGCTGATGAAATCGTTAGTACAGTTAAGAAGCAGAACACTACAATACCTCTTATGCTTTTACTGGAGTGACAGCAAATATTTGGATTGACAATTAACCGCTAAGGCGGTAATAATATCGCTCAATTAAAATAATTACATAAAATATGGTGCTAAATATAATAATTATACCGCTATGACAGCAAATATTAACATAGAAACAATGCAGGAATTTGGGGCTATTGTTCAGTTTCACCGCAAACAGGCCGGATTATCCCGGGTAGGGCTGGCCGACATAGCAGGCGTAGGGAAAACTGTTATCTATGATATTGAAAATGGCAAGGACTCTATACGATTGAATACACTGTTAAAGGTACTTGGCACTCTCAATATCTCATTGTCTGTTAACAGCCCTTTGATGGATCAATACAAGGCAGGTGATCATGCGCAAGGCTAAAGTGTTCATGCATGATATCCATGCAGGCATCCTGGAGGAGATAACTCCACACAGGGCCTATGTGTTCACCTATCTCCCTGAGTATAAAGGCCCTCCGGTTTCTCTCACCGTGCCTGTAAGGCAGGAAGCTTACGAGTATGATACCTTTCCCGCTTTTCTGGAGGGGCTTCTCCCTGAAGGATACAACCTGGAGGGGCTCCTGCGCGCACTTAAGATAGACAGGCAGGATCTATTCAGTCAGCTTCTGGCAGTAGGTAACGATATGGTGGGTGCAGTAACAGTTCAGGAGACGGAATGAACACCTGCCCCATAACATATGAAAAATGTAAAGGGAAATATTCGCCAAAGGGCTTAAGCCTTCTTTCAAGAAGTCTCAAAAAATTGGTGGATCTGCCATATACAGCCTCGGACCAGATTTTTGAGGCTGCGGCACGAGCGCCTAAAATGTCTATCCAGGGGGTACAGCCCAAACTGAGCGCTGTTCTTAATACCCGTATAAACCGGTTTGAGTTTGTGGATACCGGAGGCAGTTACATTTTAAAACCTCAAAACCCGCAATACAGAAACCTGCCGGAGAATGAAGACCTCTCCATGCGTCTTGCAGCCGCAGCAGGCATCCTTGTGCCGCTGCATGGTCTTGTTTATTCAAAAGACGGCTCAATGACATACTTTATAAAACGGTTTGACAGGGCAGGCAAAAATAAGGTTGCAGTGGAAGACTTTTCGCAGTTGATGGGTCTAAGCCGGGATACAAAGTATGATGCATCCATGGAAAAGGTAGCAAAGGTGATAGAGCAGTATTGCACCTTTCCGGCCATTGAGAAGATAAAGCTGTTCAGGCTGACACTTGTAAATTTTTTACTTGGCAATGAAGATATGCATGTGAAAAACTTTTCTCTGATGACAAAGGATAACAAGGTAGAGCTTACCCCTGCCTATGATATCCTTAATACCACCATTGTGCTTGCTGACCCCAAAGAAGAGATTGCACTACCTGTAAATGGGAAAAAAAACAAACTGGATTCAGGAATTCTGATTGATTACTTTGGCCGAACACGGCTCTCTCTAAGTGATAAGATTATTACCTCTTTGTTAGACAACCTAAAAAATGTGATGCCTGTATGGGACAGGCTTATTGAGCTAAGTTTTTTGCCGAATGAATTGAAAGAGAGGTATAGACTGGTGCTGAAAAAGAGGAGAATCCTTCTCTAATAACTGATCATTGAAAAAGGTTATTTAGTATGTCCCTGTTCTCCAGAATTACAGAAACTTTATTTTTTAACGTCGCCCTCTATATTAATAGGGGTCGGCTGTTGACTCTTTTTATTTTAAGAATGAGTCAAAGGCAGATCCCTTTATGACCCCTTTACTACATTTTAATATCTCCCAATCAGCCTTGAAATCGCGTATGCGGTGCTGGTTGCGTAAAGGATGTTTGCGGCTTTCCGGCATTCGCCGATCATGTGGAAGTCCTTTGAAGAGCGGCTGAAT
>JAFGFM010000059.1 GCA_016931115.1 Deltaproteobacteria bacterium
CCTTTTTCATGCCTTCCCCCCGAAAAGCCTTTTTGATCCATTAACTATAGATCACAGAAAATGCCTCTTCTCCCCTTACTCTCTGACAGGCCATATATGATTCTCAGGTATCAAAAAAGCGGCCATCTCTGTCTTTAGTAACTTAATAGAAGCATCTTGGATTTTATGAATTGATACCCCCCTTGCAAAACGCTATAAAGATAAACCTTTTTCAAGGTAAATACAAGAATTTTTTATGTAAATTCCATGAACTATTCAGAAAAAATTGCCTCGGCAAAATCCTTTGCGTTAAATGGCCTTAAATCATCCAATTTTTCACCTACCCCAATATATTTTATTGGTATGCCAAGCTGTCTGGATATACCTACTACAATCCCGCCCTTGGCTGTACCATCCAGTTTTGTAAGGATAAGCCCGTTAAGGCCTAGGATCTTGTGGAATATCTCTGCCTGTGAGATGGCATTCTGCCCGGTAGTTGCATCCAGAACAAGCCATATCTGGTGGGGCGCACCCGGAAGTTTTTTGTCTGCCACCCTGTAGATCTTACTTAGCTCCTCCATCAGGTTTACCTTTGTATGCAGCCTGCCGGCCGTATCTATCAGGAGTACATCGATCTGTCTTCCTACAGCAGCGCTCACCGCATCATACACCACAGCAGAGGGGTCTGCCCCCTCATTCTGCCTTATTACATCCGCTCCAACCCTTTCACCCCAGATGGCAAGTTGTTCGGCAGCAGCAGCCCTGAAGGTGTCTCCTGCTGCAAGCATCACCTTTTTACCCTCATTTTTATAGAGCGCTGCCACCTTACCGATAGTGGTGGTTTTACCAACCCCGTTTACCCCTATCATCATGACAACCAGGGGTTCACCAGGTTTTGGCTCTCTTACTTCAGGTTCAACAATGGTCAGAAACTCTATGATCTTTTCTTTAAGTGCGGCCTTTAACTGTGCGGGGTTGTCAAGATTCTTCCTTTCCACCCCTTCTCTTATAAGTTCTATAAGCTCCTTTGATGCCTCTACCCCGAGGTCAGAGGTGAAAAGTATCTCTTCAAGTTCGTCAAGGAGCTCTGCATCTATCTCCTTTTTACCAAGAAAAAGCCGGTCAAGCCTGCCGGTAAACCCCTCTCTCGTCTTTTTAAGCCCCTGTTTCAGGCGACTGAAAAAGCCTGTCTTTTGCTCTGCAGGCTCCTCACCTTTTTCAATGCTTTTATTTCTGAATCCGAACATCCCTTTTTCTCTTTCTGTATGGTATTAATTCAGGCAGGTTATTTATATAACCCTGTGCGCTTTTACCGCACAGGGTAAACAAATAGCATATTTTCTGTATTTGTGTACAGGTAAAACAGTTGCGGGTTATAGATTGGGATTTCAGGGTTCCGGTATTGTGAGCACCGGAAGGGTTGAAAGCCTGACTACCTTTTCAGCGACCGATCCGAAAATAAACCTGCGCCAGCCTGTCCAGCCATGTGTCGCTATAACAATGAGGTCTACCTCTTCGGTTTCAGCTGCCCTTACTATTTCATCAGGGGCATTCCCTTCCCTTATCAATATCCTTACCTTTACCCCTCCGGGTATCTGCTTTTTTATATGCTCTTCCAGGTTACCCCTTGCGATCTCCTTCATCTCATCATAGTATTCCTTTGTATCAAATCCGGCAGGAACAAGCGTGGAACCTCCATGGAAAACAGGCGGCACAACATGTATTAAGATAAGTTCTGCCGGAAGGGTCTCCGCTATTATGGCCGCAGCAGAAACCCCTTCATATGAGGGCTCGCTCAGGTCAGTGGCGCAGAGGATTTTTTTAGCCGGGAATAAAATCTTTTTAGGCCTCTTATTTTTTTTCAAAATAATACCTCCTTTATTAATTATTAATGTTCCCGTTAAGGTTAACCGCAACCATCTTTGAAACGCCGGCATTTTCCATGGTGACACCGAAAAGGCTGTCCACGATTTCCATGGAGCGGCGGTTATGGGTTATCATCAATACCTGGGAGTATTTCCTTATCTCCTTTAAAAGGTCATTGAACCTGTCAACATTGGCCTCATCAAGGGGTGCATCCACCTCATCCAGCAGGCAGAACGGGCTTGGTTTGATGAGATAAATGGCAAACAGCAGCGCCATTGCAACCAGGGCCTTTTCACCGCCTGAGAGGAGCCCCATGTGGCTTACCTTTTTACCGGGGGGACGTACCTCAACCAGGACACCGCTCTCAAGCGGATTGGCTTCATCGGTAAGGGTCAGCCATGCCTGTCCTCCATTAAACAGGATTGGAAATACATTTTTGAGCTGCTCGTTGATCTCTGCAAATGTGGTGGTAAACCTTTCAAGGCAGGTCCTGTTAATCTTTCTGATGGCCTGCATGATAGATTCAATAGATGTTACGAGGTCCTCTTTCTGCTTCAGTATAAATTCAAAACGTTCACTCTGCGCCTCATGCTCCTGTATGGCCATAAGGTTTACCTCACCGAGCTTCTCACGCTGCTCCTTCTGATGGTCAAGCTGTTCCCTGACTGTCTGCTCATTATAGTTTTCATCAAGGTAGTCCCTGTATATCTCGGTAAGGTTGAGATTTGCCTTTTCCCTTACCTGCTCCACCAGATTTTCCATCCTCACATCTATCTTTGACTGCTCCATCCTTGTAATGCTTATCTTTTCCTTAAGGAGATTCAGCTCTTCCCTCAGCCCTTCAAGCCTTTTTTCATTCTCGCGTATCTCAACATGAAAGAGGTTACGTTCCTGCTGGGCATTATCCACCATCTCCTTGGCATCCCTGAGTTTTTCATAGTATTTGCGGATGTTATCCCTTAAGACCTCTTCCCTTTCGATAAACGACCGCTGTTTTGTCTGACACTCCTTTATATCCTCTGCGATCTTGTCCAACCTGTGCTGTGCCTCTTCATGGTAATTATCGATCCTCTCGATCTCCCGCGCAAGTCCCTTACCCTCTTCCACAGAGACACTGAATTTCATCTTTGTTGCTTCAAGCTCCTCACGGATCTCATCAAACTCCCTTTCGCATTCATCAAGCTCCCTCTTTTTCTGTAAAAGAAACTCCTCTTCCCTCTGTTTTTTCTCCCCGCACTGGATCAGCTCATTTTTATTCCTGTCGATCGCCTCTGTATGTTTTGCCTCTTCAATGAGCCTCTCTTCCAGTTCCTTTTGGAGTCTTTCTGAAAGACGCTCAAACTGATCCAGTTTATTGCTGAGCTGGAATATAACCTTATCCAGTTCATTAAGCTGATCCTGGCATTTGGATTTTTCTTCCCTGAGCCTTGAAAGTGCAACCTTAACCTCTTCCTCCTGCAGCATGATGCCTTCAAGGCGCTCCTTTGCCTCGGAAACCTTTTTGACAAGTTCGGTTACCTTTTCCTCAAGCTCAGAAATCTCCCTTTTCCTGGCAAGTAGCCCGTGTGCCCCGAGTTTGCCGCCGCTTATTGTACCATAACGGTCTACAAGGTCTCCCTCTGGTGTAACAAGGGTGGTATTTCTGCCATTGCTTCTCCATGCATCGACCGCCTGGTCGAGGTTTTCCGCCAGGGCAATGTCACCCATGAGCATGTTGACAACAGGTTTATATTTATCAGAGACATTTACCAGATCCTTGAGAAGCGGGAACCCGTTGTGACCATGCCCGTTTCCGTTTCCATTTATATCACTCACAGAGATAAAGCTTCCGCGGCCCCTTGCCCTGTCTTTAAGGTACCTAACGGCCTCTTTACTATCCTCCTGGTTCTCAACCAGTATGTACTGGAGTCTATCAGAAAGAACCGCCTCTACTGCCTGTTCATATCTTGAATCAACCTTGATGACATCCGCAACAATGCCTAATACACGGCCCTCATTCTTGGCTGCAAGGTCATTTGCCTTCATGATGGTCCTGACGCCCACCTGATAGCCCTCATAATTTTCATTCAGGGACTTCAGGCCTGCCAGCCTCGTCTTTACTGTGTTATATTCGTTTTCCACGGTCTTGAGTTCATTCTCTGATGACTTTCTTATGGCCTCAAGCTCGCTTGTGAGCGCTTCCTTTTCCCTTATGTCATTTCCTATGTCGTTTAACTTATGGGATAATGCCTCCCTTAACTCCCCCTTCCTGGTGGAGGTCTCCATAAGGGTCTGGATATTGGCATCCAGCTCACTTTTTTCGTTTTCAATCCTTGCCTTTCTGTCTGTTATCTCAAGGATCCTCTTGTTCAGGTAGTCAAGCTCCTTGCTTAAGCCTGCCTCTTTTGAAACCCCGGTATTAACCCTTGTGCGGGTTGTTTCATACTCCTCCTTTATCTCTGTCAAAAGTTCCCTGCGTCCCTTCATCCTGCCTTCAATAACGCTGATATCCTCCTGACATTTACGTGCATCCTCTCTCAACCTTGTAATCTTTTCCTGGAGCAGGGCCTTTTCTTCGCCAAGGTTCACAAGCCTTCTTCTGATCTCCTCGATCTCCCTGTTATGACGCTCTTCAAGCCCTGCCTGCATCTCCTTTTCCTTTGCCATGGATTCAAGGGCAGATTCCTTTTTTGCAAATTCTTCCTTGAGGGAGAGGTATGTATTATTGAGACCTGAAATGACCTGATCTTTATCATCCAGCTCAAGATTCATGCTCTCTATTTGACCCTGCAAAACCGAGAGGGTGGTCGTGAATGTAACCTCGTTTTCAATGAGGCTGTCAGCCGATTTCTTGTTTTCGCCGGAGGCGGAGGTAAGGTCATTGTACATATTGGCGTTAAGAACAAGCTCGAGCCTGCGTATTTCCGAGCCTATCTCCTTGTACCTGATCGCCTTTCCGGCCTGTCTCTTTAACGACCTCATCTGGGTCTGAACCTCGGAAAGTATGTCCTCCACCCTGTTCAGGTTTTCCCTTGTAAGTTCAAGTTTTCTGCGGGCCTCTGCCTCCTTCTTTTTGAACCTTGTAATGCCGGCGGCCTCCTCAATCATAAGCCTTGTCTCTTCGGGTTTCTGTTCAACTATGGATCCTATGCGCCCCTGACTTATTATAGAGTAGCTTTTGTTGCCTAAGCCTGTGTCCATGAATATCTCCTGGACATCCTTGAGCCTGCAAGGGACATTGTTGAGCATGTATTCGCTTTCACCTGAGCGGTACAGTCGTCTTGTAACAGAGACCTCCTCTTCACCGGCAAACTCCCCGGGCAGCGAACCGTTCCCGTTTTCAAATACAATGGAGACCTCTGCCATTCCCAAAGGTTTGAATTCCCCGGCGCCGCTGAAGATAACATCCTCCATGCTGCGGCCACGCAGCTGTCTCGCGCTCTGTTCGCCCATTGCCCACCTGATCGCATCGGCAATATTGCTTTTCCCGCAGCCGTTCGGTCCAACAACCGCACTTATACCAGCCGGAAAGGGTATATCTACCTTATCCTTAAATGACTTAAAACCCATGATAGAGAGCCTTTTTATTCTCATCAGGACCTCCTTAAAATTTCTTAGAGATATGGCTTGAAAATGAGCATGAAATTAGCATCTCGCATCAGGATTGTAAAGGGGAAAATACAACATAATGTGATGGACCTAAATATTCTGCCAACATATAGTATAATTTTCACTTTAAATGAGAAAAACATTGACATACTTCAAATGAACTAAATAGAATGAAATAGTCGAAATAAATTTCTGTTTTGACTATATTATTTAAGTATGTAAACTGCCCAAAAACCCCCTGGAGATCAAATTGACGAATAGAAAACATGGGAAGTGCCGTCTGATATCTTTTTTTGCGGTAACACTCTTTTTTATTATTTATCCTTTTACATCTATTTCTGCTGAGGGTGAAAACGAGGAGACATATTCCATTGATCTGGTTCAAACCGCTGAAGTATCAAAGGAAATTGTTGATCTGGATGATAAAAAGGTACTTACTGAGACCTATGTGGCAAAGGATGGAGACCATATCTGGCAGATACTGAGGAGCAGGGAGGTATTTAATAAAAACAGGCTGGGCGATATCCTCTATGCCCTTAAAAAGCTTAATAAATCTCTTGATAATATGGATATGATCCACCCAGGCCAGAAGATAGTTATCCCCCTGATCATCACACCTGTCCCGGGCAGAAAACCGCCTGAAAACAGAGAAGATATAGAAACCATCTCGATTACCGATTTAGAAAACCCTGACCTTTACACGGTTATGCCTGGTGACAGCATTATCAGGATACTGGATAAAAAATTCTCCATGCCTGAAAGCGAGTTTTATAATGAATACCTTGATCAGCTCAAAAAACTCAACCCCGGCCTGACAGACCTTAACACCATCTATCCGGGCCAGAAGGTCAGGCTGCCAATATACTCCCCTCAGATCGTCAGGGTAAAGATCAAGGAAGAGACCCCTGAAAAGGGGATAGATGAAGAGGCCATAAAGCTACAGAACAGGGAAAAGGGGGAACATTTGGGCAGGATCTTCACCCTTATCGGGGAGGAGTGGCTTAGTCAGGGAAAACACTATATACCGCTTAACACAGGCGGCCAGATAGACCTGAACACAGAGACCTATCCCATTATAAGCCTTAGAAATGGAGACAAGATTATTGTGGATCTCTATTCGACGCTCCCTGAGAAGATGGCTGACCTGATAAGATCAAACTGGGACAGCTACCGGATAATCCATATAGATAAAGCAGATGATCTGACCGCTGTAATAGACAAGGCCATATCTGCATGTAATTACTCGAGGGTATATGATAAGGATGAAAGCCTTGTGCTTGAAGAGGGCTTCAGGCTTGAAATAACCGCTGACTGGATAATAAGGACTGTGCCTGAGGCATCGGATGCTGAGACCAGTATAATATGCCTGAACCTTGGTGAAAAAGGGGGTAAAAATACCCCTGTATCCATAAAAAAATACCTTGAAGGGCATGGAATAAGGATAATCGACTACCCTGAGGGTGAGACAAATGAAGAGGTTGATAAGGTGATCGATCCCATTACCCTTGGCAGCAGCATAAACAGTGTTGTAGAAAAGATACTTGAACTGGCTGAACAACCCTATTCCCTGAAAAGGGATATCCCCCTGTACAGGGGTGAGGGGTCTGATTTCAACCTGACCATAAAGGCCGATTATTCATTCAACAGAAAAGGAAAGGACTATATTATAGATATGAATGGCCTTGAAGTGGAGGTTATTACCCTTCTTAATGAGCATGGTTTTTCCGTGCTTTCCCTTGCAGGTGAGGCAGAGCTGTTAAAGGCCGCAGGCAGGGTATTTGATTTTATGGGTGAAGAATGGAGTGACTCGGGAGAGGGTTTTTATGCCTTGCCGAAAGAGGCGCAGGGTAATGTAAGGCTTATTGTCCCGGGGATCATCTACAGGGATATTAAGGGCAGGGTGAACCTGTTTACCTTCATCAGGCCAATCCAGGAGATATCAGGGTTTCTGGCCACAAATGTTGACAGCATCTTTATTTTTAGCAGGCCTGAAGAGGCGGAGGAAAATGAGCGCAAGGATACTGGTAATTGATGACGAAGAGAGCATAAGGTACACATTCAGGGCACACCTTACCCGGGAGGGGCATGAGGTGTTTACCTCGAATGATTATGCCTCCGCCATTGAGATCATAGAAAAAAACAATCTTGACCTGATCTTTGCTGATCTTATCCTGAAAGGACATACCGGTATTGAGATCCTTGGAAAGGTGAAGGAGCTGGGGCTCACCTGCCCTGTGATCATGATGACAGGCAACCCCAGCATCCAGACAACAACAGAGGCGGTCAGGCTTGGTGCCTTTGATTACCTGTTAAAACCCATACACAAAGAGCCCCTTCTGCGTGCTACAAAAATAGCCCTGAGCCACAAGAACCTCACTGATATGAAAAGATCTGTTGAAGAGGAAAACGAGAGGATCCGAAACAACCTTGAGGCCATATTCAGGAGCGTCAATGATGGTATAATCACATTCACCCGCGACATGAAGGTGATTGATGCAAATGATGCGGTTGAAAAGATCTGCAAAATTGACCCTGAAGAACTTGCAGGCAGGAATTTTTCTGAGATGGAGACCCACTGCAGTAAGGCCTGCCAGAATATCCTTTCCGGGACCATAAAAAACCAGTCTACGATACGTGAATCGCGCATAGAGTGCAGGCAGGCGGAACAGATCCATCAGGTGGTCTCCATAACAAGCTCGCCCCTGATCAGCAAGAATGGCGAATCGATCGGCGCTGTAATGGTAATAAGGGATGTTACCAGGCTTAATGACCTTGAAAATGAACTGAGAATAAGGCATCAGTTTCACAATATAATAGGCAAAAGCAGCAGGATGCAGGAGATATACAGGCTGCTGATAGATCTTGCCCAGACTGATACGACTGTGCTTATTACAGGTGAAAGCGGCACAGGAAAAGAGCTTATTGCAAAGGCGCTCCATTATAGCGGGCCAAGGGCCTTTAAGCCCATGGTCACGGTTAACTGTTCTGCCCTGGCAGAAAACCTGCTTGAAAGCGAGCTATTCGGCCATGTAAAGGGGGCATTTACAGGTGCTCTCAAGCACAAGGTGGGCCGGTTTCAGGCAGCGGATCAGGGCACCATCTTCCTGGATGAAATAGGCGATGTTGCCCCTTCTATCCAGCTTAAACTCCTGAGGGTCATACAGGAAAAGGAGCTTGAACGCGTAGGTGATTCACAGTCCATCAAGGTGGATGTAAGGATAATAACCAGCACCAATCAGCCGCTTAAACAGAAGGTGGAAAGGGGTGAGTTCAGGGAAGACCTCTATTACCGGCTCAAGGTCGTTGAGATAATCCTGCCTCCTTTAAGGGAGCGGAAAGAAGATATAGAAATGCTGGTAATACACTTCTGCGATCTTTTTAACACCAAATTCGGTAAAGGGATCGAGGGTGTCACTGATGATGTTTTACATGCCTTCAAGCAATACAGGTGGCCCGGAAACATCAGGGAGCTTGAGCATGCAATCGAACATGCCTTTGTGCTCTGCCATGGGAATATCATCACCATAGATCATATACCTTCTGAAATCAGGGAGAACAAAGGTCCAGAAAAAAAACCTGCTGGTGAAAACAATACAGGTAGCAATCAGGGTATCATGGATGCCCTGAAAAAGGCGGAAGGTAACAGGGCAAAGGCAGCAAGGCTCCTTGGTATAAGCAGGCAGACCCTCTATAGAAAAATGAGGGAGGGCGGTATCCATTAACATGTCTGACCTGTAACAGTGTCATGTTACATGTGTAATAGAAATGATACATGTGTTACATGTTTTTGCCTGAAATAGCATTGCCCTGCCATATCTATCGTGTTGTTTTCAGCCCATGAATTATTCAATATATTTAAATTTCCCAATATTTCAGATACTTATCAGGAAGCACAGTCCGAAAAACAAATATTCTCTCTGATCCATAATATATCCCCCAGGCTGGCACAGGAATTGAAGCTATATGGGAGGTTGTTTCTAAATATTGATTAAGGGCGGCTGTCAGGTCAGTTGAACTGCCAGTTCATAAAGCAGTGTTCTTATTGATTTTGTATATATTTCTGAGGTTGAGATGGTTTCGGGAGGCATTTTAACTAAGGAGTGGCTAAAGGATCATTTAGCAATTGAAGAGGCTGTATCAAAGATATCAAGGATCTTTCTGTCGTCAGACAGTGTTGAGCTTGAGGGTGTCCTTTCTGTTATAGGCAAGGCATGTTCAGTAAGCCGCACAGGCATTATCTGTTTCAGTGATAATACGGACGAAATCGATGAGATTCATGAATGGTGCAGTCCATCCTTACCCTCTGTACATGAAAAAAAAGAAACGGATCAGCGATTCTACAGGTGGCTCGCTGGCAGGTTAAGGCACAATAATATTGTAATGGTGCCTGACACAGCGATACTCATGGATGGAATGGAGACCGAGGGCAGGATACTGAGCGCAAGAGATACCAGGGCCATCCTCGCTATACCTGTTTATTCGCCAACAGACTCCTTTTTCGGGGTAATCTATTTTGAAGAGCTCGAAAAGCCAAGGGAATGGCTTGGAGAAGAGGTGGAGACCTTCCGGGTGATATCGGGCATGATCAGCACATACTGGGAGAGAAAAAATGTCCTGGAGGCGCTGGCAAAGAGTGAAAAAAGATACAAAGAGCTGTATGAGGAGTCAAAAAAGGCAGAAGAACTATACCGGTCGCTAATAAACTCCTCAGCGGATGCTATTGTCATATCTGATCTGACTGGTAAAACAAATTATGTCAGCCCCTCATTTACCCAGTTGTTTGGCTGGGACCTTGATGAAATTAAAAAGGGGGAGATCCTATTTATTCCGCGGGATGTAAAACCTGACCATGACCGGATGATATCAGAAATAGTTAATTCGGGTAATCCATCCCAGGACCTGGAAACGAGGAGATATACAAAGGATAAGCGCATACTCAATGTAAGCCTGAGTGTCTCAAGATATGATGACCATGAGGGGAAGCCGGCAGGTCTGTTGTATCTTTTGCGGGATATAAGTGAGCGTAAGCAACTGGAGGCGCAGCTTATACAGGCACAGAAGATGGAGGCCATAGGCACCCTTGCTGGGGGTATTGCCCATGACTTCAATAACAGCCTGCAGGCGATATTTGCATGCACCGAGATCCTTTTATTGGGGAAAAAAGAGGGTGACCCTGATTATTCAAAACTTCTCACCATAGAAAAGGCGATACAGAGGGCAAGCAAGCTTACAAAGAGGCTTTTAATATTTGGCCGAAAGATGGATAACGAGACAATGCCGGTCAACCTCAATAATGAGATAGATCAGATATCCCAGATACTCAAACGCACCATACCAAAAATGATCAGTATAAAATTTGATCTTAATGACAAAATCGGCATGATAAATGCTGACCCGAACCAGCTTGAGCAGGTGATGATGAACCTGAGCATAAATGCCCGTGATGCCATGCCTGAAGGGGGAGAGCTTACCTTCAGGACAGAGAGGGCTGTTATAGTGGATGGGGCAGCAGCAAAGAGCACCGGGCTGCCAGAAGGGGACTATGTGCTGCTCACCATATCAGACACCGGAACAGGCATGGAAAGCTCTACCATTGAACATATATTTGAGCCATTTTTTACCACAAAAAAGGTGGGAGAGGGTACTGGCCTGGGGCTCTCGATGGTATATGGCATTGTAAAGAGCCATGGCGGTCACATCTCGTGCACAAGCACCCCGGGCAAGGGCACATCCTTTATGATCTACTTCCCTGTTATACAGAAGAGCATGGAACTGAACAGGGTTGTAGAGGCGGAACAGGTACAAAGGGGGGCAAATGAGAATATACTCTTTGTAGAGGATGACGAGACAACAAGGGAGGCGGTTGGTGAGTTGCTCAAACAGTCTGGCTACAGCGTGTTTACTGCATCTGAGTGTGAAGAGGCAATAAAAATATATTCGGAAAATATTGAAAAAATCGATCTTGTTATATCCGATCTCATTATGCCCGGTATGGGTGGTAAAAAACTTGTTGAGGCCATACTTTCTATAAATCCCCATGCAAAAATCATTATTGCAAGCGGGTATAATGTCCAGGAGTCTGCTGCATGTGCAAGAGAATGGGGCGCAAAGGATTTTTTAAGCAAGCCTTATGAGATAAACAAGATGTTAAAGATACTTAAAAATGCGCTCAATTAGGTGTGATTTAGTAAAAAAGTTTTGCCTGTATGCAATTAAAAAAAGCAGCATGGAGTAAGGATCATATGTTAAATGTTTGCAGATACTCTGCGTACCCTGTTCCAGCAGGGGAATACAGGGTAAGTGAAAAAAAGAATGAAATACTGAATGCATATCTGGGGACATGTGTAGGGCTTTCCCTGTGTGACAGAAAGGCAAGGGTTGGAGGGCTGATACACCTTCTTCTGCCTGAACCGGGCGGAAGCGATTGCCTTGGAAAGCCAGTAACCTATGCAGTTACAGGGCTCCCTATCTTTATAAAGGAGCTGCATAAACTGGGGTCAGAAATTTCAAGGCTTGAGGCCACAATCGCTGGCGGGGCCCTTGTGGGAGATATCTCAGAGGTAGATGTAGAGCTTGATATAGGGGGCAGGACAGTAGAGATGACTGAAAGGATCCTGCGTAATGCGGGGATAAGCGTAATAAAGAGGGAGACCGGCGGATTTTTCAGCTGTCGTTTAAGTCTTAACCTGGATACGATGGAAAGCGCTATTCACCCCATTTATAACAATCAGGTCAACGAAGAATCAGAGATAATAAGGCCTGATATAAAGATGCTTCGTGATTCAATAGAAAAGATTCATTCTATCCCGCAGGTAGTATTCAAGATACTCAGGATGGTGCGTGAGGGAAAATACAGCTTTCAGGATCTTGCCTGCGAGGTAAAGCAGGATCAGGTCATATCTGCAAAACTCTTAAAACTCTGTAATTCTGCATTTTTTGGCAGGAGGATAATTGCTGACTCTATAGACAGGGTGCTGGTGATGCTTGGTGAAAAGCAGCTTATTCAGACATTAATGTCAGCTGCATTTGAAGACTTTTTCACCGGGAATACAGGTGGTTATTCACAGTGTAAAGGGGGGCTCTTTAACCATGCAATTGGTACGGCCATGCTCTGTGAAAACCTTGCAAAAAAGAGTCAGTGCATGGCTCCTGATATCGCATACACCGCAGGCCTTTTGCATGATATCGGGAAGGTGGTGCTTGACCAGCATATGGGCAGGGCCTATCCCTTTTTCTACAGAAGAACCCAGCTTGAAAATGAAGAGCTTTTTATGGCGGAAAGGGAGATATTCGGTATTACCCATGATGAGGTGGGGGCAATGCTTGCCGAACAGTGGGCACTTCCTGAAAACCTTATTGATGCCATAAGGAACCACCATAACCCGGAAAACGCTGAAAAAGACAGGGTGCTTTCAAGCGTTGTATACCTTGCTGATCTCATCATGTCCAGGTTCCTTGTGGGTCAGGAACTGGAAAGGCTTGATGCAGAACATATCAGGAAAAGCCTTAGAATTATTGGTCTTAACAGAATAAAATTCCCCAGTATTATAGAAACCATTCCCCCTCAGATATTTCAGATGCCATTTGAAAGAGAGGCCCAGAGCAGGTATGTGAATTAGAAAGAAAGGGTGCAGGGCTCAGGGCGTAGGGTGCATAGCGCATGGTGCAGGGCGTGTATGCCCATTTTTATTCAATGAATTATTATTATTTTTTCTTTGGCTCCTCACAAGAATTTATAGGCATAAATACTTAAAGGCAGTTTTTCTATTAGCATGCAACCCCTTTGGGGTTAAAAACAAATTACTGAGCACTATGGGCAAACAATAAAAGCACCATAGGTGCGGTATACTAATAGCTCTATATGTGCGTCATTTTTATCAACCCCATCGGGTCGACATATTAACACCATTTTTTCAGCCCGATTATAATGCTGTAGATATCGAGATGGTGTTTAAGCCTTATCTTTGCTTAAAAAATCTTGTGAGGATTCTTTTCTTTATGATATTAGAAACACTATACACTTGAACTATTGCTAATAGAAATGAGGCGAGGGTGCAATCTTTTCAACAAGGAGAAAATCATGTTCAGTCTGGGTGAAATAATTGACCTTGCCATTCAGGTAGAAGAGAATGGTGAAAAATCATATCGCAAGGCACAGAAAGAGGTGAAGAACCAGGACATTGCCTCTGTGCTGGAGTGGCTTGCTGATGATGAAAAGGCTCATGTGAAGTGGTTCCATGACCTTAAAAAAGGGATTGATGAAAAGATAGAAGATGTAAGGCTTGAAGAGATGGGCAGGGAAATTTTGGGCAGCGTCTTAGGCGAACAGTCGTTCTCAATGGATGATGCAGATTTTTCCAGAATAAAGGATGTGAATGCACTACTTGAGCTCTCTCTTGAGTTTGAAAGGGATACCATACTCTTTTATGAGATGATAAAGGCATTTGTGGAGGAGGCGAAGGTCTCTATTGGTCTTGATAAAATCATCCGTGAGGAAAAGACCCATGTTAAAAAGCTTGAAGAGATGATGGGCCATTAAGGAAGATTTTAATATGAGCTTGATATGTCCAGATGAGCTGCCTTCTTGAATAAAAAAATATAAAAAACAGGATAAATAATCAGTTTAGGGATATCGCAAGACAAGAAGAAAAAAACAGGCTCCTACGTAGGCCGAAAGAACAGAATAATATTTGCTATTATCAATTCATCTCCCCTCTTTAATCCATACCATTATTCGATCAAAATCCTTTGTAAGTTTTCTAAAGGCCATTCCCCTGTGGCTGATCTTGTTCTTTTCTTCGTTTGTCATCTGTGCGAATGTTTTTGAAAAACGGGGGTAATAAAAGAGCGGGTCATAACCAAAGCCCATGTTACCATCAGGGGCCTCTAATATTACCCCCTCTACTTTACCTGTATAGGTAAGGGTATCACCCTTGGGCATGGCGATTGCTACAACAGTTTCAAAACGGGCATCTCTGTTTTCTACCCCCTTAAGCTCCTTTAAAAGTTTAAGATTGTTTTCTGCATCTGTGGCCTTATCCCCTGCATACCGGGCAGAATATACACCGGGCGCACCATTTAACGCATCCACAACAAGCCCGGAATCATCTGCTATTGCAGGGAGCCCAAGCGCCTTTGCGGTAAAGGAGGCCTTTAAGAGGGCATTTGACTCAAAGCTCTTTCCATTCTCAATAACCTCTGGTATGGGGTTAAAATCATCAAGGGTTTTGATTTCAACATCATAGCCATGTAAAAGTCCCCGGATCTCCTCTACCTTTCCTCTGTTTCTGGTTGCGATAACAACAGATATCCTCTTCATTTAATTATTATTCGCTCCTGTCCGGCCATTTCTCTCTCCATCTTTTTTGCCTCATCTTCATATCCGGGCTTTCCTGCCATTGCAAACATGGCCTTTTTGTATGCCTCAACACCTGGCTGCATAAAGGGGTTATGCCCCAAAAGATATCCGCTTATAGCAACCGACTTTTCCATCAGATAATAGAGCTGACCAATATTAAATGCATTCCTTTCCGGTATATTAATGGTCATGTTTGGGACACCACCCTTATAGTGAGCCCATGCAGGCCCCTCTATTACCTTTCTGTTTATGAAATTCATATCAAGGCCCCTGTCAGATAAAAAATTAAGGCCGTCAATATTATCTGCATCCCCCGGGATATCGATACTGTTGTCGTGCCTTTCAAGCAGAAGGAATGTTTCAAGGAGGTTTCTCTCCCCATCCTGCACCATCTGGCCGTTCGCATGGAGTTTTTCAGAGTAGAGTGATGTGGATAGCCACATGCCGTGCCCCCTGTGCCCCTCGCTTTCAGGGAAGAGCTGCTCCATCCATCTGGCAACAGGCATGAGGGAGTTTGAGTTGGTTGCGATTACCTCTATCTTTTTACCCTTTAACCATGCCGCGTGACGAACTGCTGCATGTACAAGGGCAGGGTTTTTCCAGAAATCATCTGTTTGTGTAATCTCCCTCATCGCCTTAAAACCTGCTATGAACTCCTGAATATCTATGTTTGCCATTGCAAGCCCGATAAGCCCCACATCCGATAAAACAGAAAACCTGCCCCCTATGTCATCAGGCACAACAAAGGTCTCATACCCCTTTTTATCAGCAAGGTTTTTTAGTGCACCCTTAAGCTTATCAGTCGTTGCTATTATGAGGCTGTCAGCCTCATTGCCCATGTTTTTCTCCATGAGCCTGCGTATGATCCTGAAGGCGATGGCGGTTTCTGTGGTTGTACCTGATTTTGAAATAACATTAACAGCAATGCGTTTTCCATCAAGCATATCAAGGGTATCCCTGAAATAGTCAGGGTCCATGTTCTGGCCTAAAAAATAGATCTCAGGGGCGTTACCCCGTGCCTTCCTAGTGAGCTGGTTGAAGTGGTTGTGTGTAAGTGCCCTTATAGTGGCCTCAATCCCAAGGTATGAGCCGCCGATACCAAGGGAAACAAATGCATCTATCTGGGGGGAAATCCTTTTTACTAACGCCTTGATCCTTTCAATATGTTCGGCTGAAATCTTTACAGGGAGATCAACCCAGCCTGTCATGGGTATATTGTTATCAAGGATGTCTCCTCTGTTTTCGAGGAGTTGCCTGTGGGCTGTAACCACATCGGGGATAATGGCCTCTATGTCACCCTTTGAAATGGCGTTACTGCCGGGCTTATTAAAGATATTGGTGATGTCGATTGATATCCGGTTATCTTCTCTGAACTTTTCAGAATCAAAGGAGAATTCTTTTTCTTTACCCCGGTTTATCTGTTTCTTAATGGTATTGTTTTCACCATATCCTGTTATTTTTATGCTATCCATGAGAGATGCCTTTTTTAAAGTGTACCAATATTGAATGGGGATTATAAGATAAGTAGCCTGAAAAGGGTATTAATAATTTAAGGATGATCAAAGATCATCCTCAATGCTTTTAATATGCCGAAGCCTTTTTGAGCGGGTGCGTTTTATGCTCATAGAGCCTTGCGTCAGATAGCCCGATGAGTGCATCCTGATCAACATGGTTTATCAGTTCATCACTGTTTGATACCCCGTAACTCACATTTATCTTGAACTTGTTCAGACCCCATTCAAAGGTATGCTGGTCAAGGGTCTCTATCACCCTTTGCATAATGGCATGGGCCTGCACTAATCCTGTTTCAGGTAAAAGTATGGCAAATTCATCACCCCCAAAGCGGGCAACAATATCAGGTGAGCGAAAGGATTTTTTCAGTATCAGTGCAAACTCCTTAAGGACATAGTCGCCTGCTTGATGGCCCATTGTATCATTAATACCCTTAAAGCCATCCATGTCAGTGAGGATAAATGAGAGAGGTTTATTGCTCCTTTCCCGCCTTGAGAGCTCTTTTTTATAAAAATCAAGAAGCCCTTTCCGGTTATAGACACCTGTGAGGGCATCTGTTACTGATGCCTCTTTCAGCCTGTAATACTCCTGGGCATTTTTAAGCGAAAGTGAGAGCATATTCCTTAGCGTATGTTTCATGACAGGCTCTTCACTGTTATTTACTGATGGCCCGCAGCTAAACAGCATAAAGCCAAGGGTTTCATTTGAAAGATGAAGTGGGGCGATATCAATCTGTTCACATGAGGTAACCCCGGATTTATTGATGGGGATATAGTCCAAATCCATGCCGGTTTCAGGTATCTCCTGACTGTAGTCGGAATTCACCCTGTGAATGATATCAGAAATAAGCCTGCTATTCTCTGGGCTGGTTACTATTATGCCCGCATGCAGGGCGAGTTTCCAGTGTGAACCCATCCTGTATAAAAGGCCAAAGAGGTTGTATTCCACTGCTCGCGGGAGCCCTGCATCTATCATCCTCTTCAGGATATTGTCCCAGCCCGCCTCATAGGAAATTTCACTGCTCAAGATATTGATAAAGCTCAACTCCCGATTCCTCTTCTTTAAGGATGTGGTTTCCTCTTCAAGCCTTATATTCAGCTCCTTGAGCCTTTCCATCATTCCCAGTATCTCAATAAATGCACGCCTGTTTTCAAGTCCCCCAATCACGGTTTCTCTCAGGCGTTCACTTAAAAACCTCTTCGGGATATAGGCATAAATACCCTGTTGCAGCATCATGCCAAGCTCGTATGATGCGATGTCCTGCCCGTAAAAAACAATGCATGCTCTGGATTTTTTCTGCTGGAACCTGTAGAAGATGTTAGCCTTTTCCCCGATCAGGTCATAATCCGCAATGATCAGGGCAGGGCCATCTTCACTCAATGCCTTTTCTATCCCCATGTTAAGGGGGGCACTGGTTATCTCATATTGATCTGTGCTGAGGAGCTCTTTCAGCACCTCTTCATCCTTACCTGTGTTACTTATCAAAAAAATCTTTTCGCACATAATATCCATATTTTATAAAAATAATGTATAATTATATGCAAATTATATGCCCTTAAGGCGAATATATTTTACGCTGTAAAAAAATTATTAAGGGCTAATCTTTTTGGCCTGCGGATTTACTGATGATCAGGGTATTTTTGGGAGATATTTTTCAATATATCGTAGCATCTGAAAAAGGCAGCCACTATATCCGGGTCAAAGTGCCTGCCTGAGGATTTTTTGATTTCGTTAATTATTTCATACTCATCCCATGGTTTTTTATACACCCTTTGTGAGCAGAGTGCGTCATAAACGTCAGCAATAGCGACAATTCTGCCGAAGAGTGGGATATCCTTTCCTTTTTTTGCAGTGTGACTGGTATCCTCACCGGGAAATAGCTTATTATGTAACTCATTTATCTCATCATTGAGGCCAGGATACCCTGTTCCGTCCCATTTTTCGTGGTGGTTCAGGGCCACCTCCATAGCGACTGAGTCAAAGTCCGATTGCCCGTCCTTAAAAAGCCCTGCCCCGAGCCAGGTATGGGACTTTATTATTTCAAACTCATCAATGGTTAGCCTTGCAGGTTTTTTAAGAATAATATCGCTTATGGCAACCTTTCCAACATCATGGAGCATGGCGGCCATCCTTAACAGATCCCTGTTATGCTCTATATCCTCCTCCGGTATACCCGCTGCCCTTGCCCATGCCTCATATATTTCAACCGAATATGCGCCAACACGGTTGACATGCGCCCCTGTCTCCTTCGGGTCCCTCAGTTCCGCCATGCTTATCATCCTGAGCAGGGTATTCCTTGTTGCCTGTGCCCGCTCTATGGCAAGCCCTGCGTTTGATGCAAAATGTATTACAAGCGGCTGATCATAGTCAGGGAATGGTATTATATTCTGCAGGGTATTGTTCTGTGAATGGCTGAACCTGAGCCTGTCACCCTCCTTCAGATAAATGGAACCTGCGTCCGCATTTAGAAAGAGCCTTACATTTGCAAGTATCCGCTCAAGCAGTATATCAAGGTCCTTTACCTGGTTAAGGTCAAGGCTTATACGTGTGATAAGCTCAATTTTTTCCTGTAGATCCATATTGTGCAGGCCAATTAAATACCGGGATGTCTCCCGGCCAGGTTAAAAGTCCCAGGATATTTTTATCTTGTTCCTTGGTGATTCCACTGAAAAACCCGGAATTATTACCACATTATTATTTGGATTAAAACAATATATTAACCTTGACCTGTTCGATCCTCCTCTGGTAAAGATTTCTTATGAATATTCTGGACTATATCATACTTGTTCCCCTTTTATACTTTACCATAAAGGGCATTATAAGAGGGTTAATCAGGGAGGTTGCATCCCTTGCCGGTATCATGCTGGGCATATGGCTCGGCATGGTGTACCAGCAGGAACTATCAATGGTCTTAAGGGATTATCTGCCTGATAACAGGTTTATCCCGCTCATAAGTATTGCCCTGATATTCGTGCTGCTGGTAATTCTCTGTAATCTGGCAGGATGGGGCATCAGGCTTATTTTCAAAAAGGCATCACTCGGATGGTTTGACAGGCTCACGGGCGGGCTTTTTGCCGTGATAAAGACCATATTCCTTGCCTATGTGTTTATAATTATACTTACCTTTTATACAGCTAAAAACGGCCCCCTGATATCCGAATCCTTTCTTGCACCATGGATTATCAGGTCATACCACTCTATCACAGGCCTCGTATCCCCGGATCATTATGAAAAATGGAAAAAGAAGATAGTAGGGCAGGCTGACCGACTAAACAGCATCATAAAAGAAAAAGAAAAAAATGGTAAATCTGAAGAATAGAGAAGAGCTGGCCTCATCGATTATTGAGCTGGTTGAGCTTACTGAAAAACTGAGGAGCCCTGAGGGCTGCCCTTGGGACAGGGAACAGACTTACGCGAGCGTGAAGATGTATCTGCTTGAGGAGTGTTATGAGGCAGTTGATGCAATCGAGAAAGAGGATTACAAAGAGATGTGTATCGAGCTTGGGGACCTCCTCTTTATGATCGTGTTTCTTGCCCAGCTGAGCCATGAAAAGGCCCTGTTCAGCATGACCGATATCATCAAAAATATTGTTAAAAAGATGAAATTCCGGCACCCCCATGTGTTTGGCGACATGGTTGTAGATAACAGCGAAGAGGTTAAAGAGAACTGGCAGAAACTAAAGATGCAGGAAAAGGGGGATATCAATAAAACAGCATCCTCCATACTTGAGGATGTACCCCTCTGTCTCCCTGCACTTTTAAGGGCCCACAGGCTGAGTAACAAGGCCTCGAAGAGCGGGTTTGACTGGAAAACAAAAGAGGATGTGTGGGAGAAGGTAAAAGAGGAGTTTAAAGAACTTTCAGATGCAATAAAAGATGGAGAGATTGACCGTGTCAGGGAAGAGACAGGCGACCTTTTTTTCACCCTTGTAAATCTTGCGCGGCACTGGGATTTCAACAGCGAGGAGCTTTTACGGGATGCAAACAGCAAGTTTGTTGACCGGTTTAAAAGGATGGAGCATGAACTTGAATCCTCCGGCATAAAGCCTGATGAGGCATCCTATGAAGATATGAACAGTGCCTGGGATAAGATAAAGAAAAAGACAGAGAGTGATTGATCCGCAATGGTAAAGACAAGGAAAAGGGGATTGCTCTTCCGGATTGTAAGGCTTTTCGCAAAGTTATTGTTCCTGCTCATTATGTTATCGCTCCTTGAGGTTTATGCAATAAGGTTCATAAATCCTCCTGTTACTATGCCGGTTATCATGATCCGGGTAACAAACCTCTTTTCTTCTGAAAATCACGTGGTGCCGAAAGGTAAATGGAGGGCGATGAAGGATATCTCTCCAAACCTGGTCAGGGCAGTGCTTGCAGCAGAGGATCAGCGGTTTATGTCACACAGAGGCTTTGACTACCATGAGATGAACAGCACTGTTAAGGATTTCATTAAAAGAAAAAGGGTGAGGGGGGCGTCCACCATTACAATGCAGATGGCAAGGTCTGTTTTTTTATGGAATGACAGAAATGTCATAAGGAAGCTTCTGGAGATCTATTATACGATGCTTATAGAGGCGTTAATGCCCAAGGTGAGGATCATGGAGCTTTACCTGAATTCGGTAGACTGGGGGACTGGTGTTATAGGCGCAGAGGCGGCCTCAAGGAAATATTTTCAAAAGAGCGCCTCCAATCTCACGCCTGAAGAGGCGGCCCTTATGGCAGCCATACTGCCCAGCCCCCATACATGGTCACCGGTAAGGCCAAGCAGTTATGTGCTGGCCCGTCAGAGGAGCATCCTTAAAAATATGAACAGGATGCATCTGTAACTGGCATGATCTTTAATGCTGTTATCTTTTTATTAAAACAGGAACAGGAGTTATAAAATACAAATGGCACATATATCTTTTCTGAACAGGATAAAGTTTTATATATGTCTCGCAGTACCGGTTATCTTATTAAAGGCCACCTTTGCAGCAGGTTATGTGATGCCCTCAGATCAGCTGCTTGATTTCATGTGCAATAATTTCAAAAAGGTGCGCACTGTATCAATAGTATATTCAACTTTCCAGACATCAGGCATAAATGAAAGGGTATTTACAGAACAGATATGGCTTGAGTCACCGGACAGGTTTTCTGTAAAGGCCCTTGACCGCATGGGTAACAGGGATACTGTTTCACCTGACCTTTTGTATGGCCAGCTCTTTGTCATGAACAGCAGTGAGAGGATAGAGCGGCTGCTGCTTTCACTCGGGGTAGATATATCACAGAGCTCTTATACACGGGTTGACGGGGTGATTTCGATTATGATCGGGGAGAAGGGGGCTGACACCCCTAAGCTCATTATAGAAAAAGAGAGGTTCCTGCCACTTCTGATATCGTACCGCATACCAGGGGAGGGGGCCCTTGTTACTGTAACCTTCAGGGATTACCAGAAAACAGTATCAGGCTGGCACCCCTTTGAAATAATATACAAAAAGGGTGACTCGTTCACAGAAAAATACACGGTACAGAGTATTGAGGAGAATATCCCGGTGAATACCCTGCCCATGAGCAAAAACCCTGAATATCAGCTCCCCCCAAAGGCTGAGCCTGAGAAGGTAACACCTGAGCCCTCTCCTGTAAATTCTGAGGCTGACACAGAACACCTTCAGGATGTCCTTAAGACCTATGAAGAGCAGTACCGGTAAGAAGCAGTCATGGCAGAAGAGAGAAGGCGAACTGTAGGGGTGGCCATATGCGCCCCCCTTGAAGGTATCTTTACCTATTCGGTGCCTGATGGTATCTCACCTGATGTTGCTATCGGTAAAAGGGTGCTTGTGCCTGTGCGGAACAGGGAGGTCACTGGCTATATTGTTGATACAGACCAGGGTAATACCTCCCCTGATTATGTGCTGAAAAATATCAGGGATATCCTTGATCAGACACCTCTCTTTGGCCCCAACCTTGTACAATTTTTCAAGTGGATATCAGAATATTACATCTGCCCTTTAGGCATGGTCATACAGTCTGCGCTGCCTGGAGGTCTTAATGCACACCAGTTCAAGTCAGGTGTCATTACGGAGAAGGGTATTGAGGCGATTGATTCATATGGCCTTACCCCGGATCAGAGGAATCTGCTTGTCTGGATAAGGGAAAACCCCGGAAAGCGCCTTCCCTCTCCCCTTTACAGGTTTTACCAGCTGGAAAACCGCGGGCTTATCACAATTGAACTACAGCAGCAAAAGGAAAGGACAGGCCCGCTCAAGTGGACATATGTGAGGTACAGGGATGACAAAAATAGTGATATTCTGAACGCAAGGGGTATCAGCTTAAAGGCGGATAATGAGGCCGCCTTTCTTGAGTCTCTTACGGCAGAGGAAGGGCTCCCTTTACGGCGGCTTTGTGAAAGGTTTTCCAATGGGGGCTATCTTGTGGAGAAGTGGGTAAAAAAGGGTGTGCTTGAAAAATACCAGAAAGAGGTCTCCAGGTTGGGCCCTTCGGGTGAGGTGATAATCCCAGGCCCTGCACCCTGCATCCTTTCAGGGCAGCAGGAAAATTGCCTTTCAGCCATGAAAAAAGGTATGGACAAAGGTAAATTTTTCACATTTCTATTATATGGTGTAACGGGTAGTGGTAAGACAGAGGTCTATTATAATGCCATCTCCCATGCCCTGTCATTAAACAGGCAGGCGATTCTGCTTGTGCCTGAAATAGCCCTTACCATCTTTACTGAGGGGATGTTTCGTTCTAGGCTCGGAAACAGGGTAGCCATTTTTCACAGCGGGCTCTCAGATGGGGAGAGATATGAACAGTGGATGATGATGACCAGGGGTGAAATAGACCTTGTGATAGGTGCAAGGTCTGCGCTCTTTGCCCCTCTTAACAGGCTTGGCCTGATAATCGTGGATGAGGAGTATGACTCATCATACAAGCAGGATGAGTCGCCAAGGTATCAGGCAAGGGATGCGGCTGTTGCAAGGGGAAAGATGGAGAATGCGGTTGTAGTTCTCGGGGCAGGCACACCATCTGTGCAGTCATATCACAATACAGAAAAGGGGCAGTACCGGCTTCTCACAATGCCTGAGAGGGTGGAACAGCGGCCCCTGCCCGAGATAAGGATCGTGGACATGAAGTCTGTTCTTGAGATGGGGCTTTCAGATAAAAAAAGGCTTTTAAGCCCGGTCTTGAAAAATGCCCTTGCTGCCAATTATGAGAGGGGGAAGCAGGCCATACTCTTTTTAAACAGAAGGGGGTTCAGTAAGATATACCTCTGCCCTGCTTGCGGGGAATCGGTTAAGTGCCCCAACTGTGACCTGACACTCACATACCATCTGCATGCAAGGGAGCTTGCCTGCCATTACTGTGAATACAGGATTGCACCCCAAAACAGGTGCCCCTCATGCAGCCATGAGGGGATGATCCCTTATGGGTTTGGCACGGAAAAGCTTGAACATGAACTGGCAGACGGCATCCCCTATGCCCGGATAGCAAGGTTTGACCGTGACAGCACCAGGAAAAAGGGGCAGATAGATAAAATTCTTAAGAGCTTCAGCAATAATGAGGTGGACATACTCGTTGGCACCCAGATGGTGACAAAGGGGTATGATTTCCCGAATGTTACGCTGGTTGGCGTGGTCTCTGCGGACCTTTCTCTGGGCTTTCCTGACTTCAGGGCAGGGGAGCGCACCTTTCAGATAATCTCGCAGGTTGCAGGGCGTGCTGGCCGTGGTGTTGATAAAGGTCAGGTTATTATCCAGACCTTTAACCCGGGACACTATGCGATTGAGGCGGCAAAAAACCATGACTATGCAGGCTTTTACGCCCGTGAGAAACAGATGAGGGAGATGCTGAAATATCCGCCGTTCGGTTATCTTGCATGTATCAGGTTTTCAGGCAATGTAAAAAATGACACAAAGGATGGTGCGGAAAAGATCGCACATGAGATGAAGGTTATTCTCGCCAACTGGCCAAGAGAGGGTAAAACCATACAGGTACTGGGTCCTGCGGAGGCGCCGCTGGCCAAGCTCAGGGGCAAGTACAGGTGGCAGATACTTTTAAAAAGTAAAAACAGCAATGTGCTCCACTACTTTCTAGAGCGGGTAAAGGATGCATCAACCCCAATACTTAAAGGCAGTGGTATAAGCATGATGATTGATATAGACCCCTATCAGATGTTGTAAATTTGTTATTTGGATATTCAGAATTTTCTTCTCGTTCCTACGCTCCGCGTGGGAACGTTAATCTTTGACGCTCTGCGTCGATCTACTATTCTGTACAAACATCAGTCAGTCTTGTCTTCTCCTCATAATTCCTCACGCCTGAATAACGCCAATGTTCCGGTTTATCATTTTATCCTCTGGAATATTAGTTTTAGATATGCTTCGCGCCATATGTTCCTCTCTGGTGTCCCTTCACGCAGAGGCGCAAAGAACACTAAGAAAATGAAATGCTTTTTCTATTATATTTTTTTGTTTTTTAACTTTGTGAGCTTTGTGACTTTGTGTGAAAAATAATTTTTCGGTAGGTCTCAACAAATTCGGCTGGTGATAGCACTAGAAACCCTTTGCACATTTTTTCAGGGTAATGATTTTTATTACCTGTAATCAGGTATTCAGAATCTCCTTCAATAGCAACCTCAAGAAAAGGTGCATCATCCGGGTCTGGTAATGGCATTTTTAACGGCGAAGCTGAAACTGTGTGACCGTTACTTTTAATAATTTCAATAACAGCTTCAACCAGTTCTTTATCAAACTGGAATTTGGGTCTGTTAAGGACTTCCATGTATTCCGATAATATTCTTGAGTCATATTCTAAAACCAGTTTTCCGGTGGAAACCATGCGAATGATTTCGCCACTGCTTCCATAGGGTGTAAGAAGCCCTGAGACCAGAACATTTGTATCAAGGACGATTATCATTTATTCCGCTTTGAACGTACTGCTTTTATCTCTTCATTGATCTGTTCCAGGGATATCTTATCTGTTCCCCTGCGCACCGATTCATACTGAATGGAGTTAACAGCCTGAACCGCTCTTGTTCTCCTGAACGCAGAGAGCACCTGTTCAAGATTGTTTTCATTTACTGATGATAAAATAGCAATCGGTTTTCCATTGTTGGTGATAACCATCTCCTTTTGTTCTGATAGTTCATTCCATACCTGGGAAGACCTGGTTTTAAGTTCTCTTACACTTAATAGTTTCATAATCTATGTACCTCCAATTGAGACTCAATTGTATACCATATCATGTCTCAATTCAACCTGCTTTTTTACTATTACTCATTCAAATATTCACTCATTTTCATCATTGACTCAATCTCTTCCGATTTTTTCTGGAGATAGTTTTTATATTGTTCCACCTGCTCAGGTGAGAGTATTCCGCGGCTTGCCTCCAGATATTTTTCATTTGTTCTTTTCTGGATTTCCATCGACAATTTTCTCATTTCTGACTGGTTACTGGTTGTCGAGATCATTCCGGTGGGCATATTACTGTATGTTGATATCCTTCCATCATACATTGCATCTATGAGACGGTCCCCCTGCTCATCGGATATTCGATTTTCAGGGGGCAGTGATTCCATGAATTCATTCAGGTTTCTCCGATCAGGAATTCTGTTTGAATAGTCCTGGTATGTTCGGTATTGTTCTTCTCCCAGGAGCGCCCGAAGCTCATCTTGATACTTCATTGAATTCTCGCTTGCCTTTTTTATCATATCTTTTCTTTCTTCTTCAGATGTGAGGCCTGCAATAGATATAAAGCTGCCCCTATTTTGCTCAAAGAGGAGTTCCTTTAGCTTTTTAGCATCCTCCTCTGATAGGTCTAATTTCATTAACAGTGGTCCATAGTCTTCAGCCATTTCTCTGGCAAAATTATCTCTCGCCTTTGTTATTGATGATTCTGATAAAATACTTTTGCTTAACTTATCCCTTGCCTTCTTAAACTCCTCTTTTTTAGTAAGTTCATCTGATAACTGCTCATATGCAATGCTGGCCTCTTCTTCCGCAGCGCCAAGGTGATATTCAAGTTCATTAATTTTATCTGTGCCTGTTTTATTTTCCTTGTTTGCCGAAGCTATATCTTCTTTCCTGTTCTGACTGTTTGCTGAACTCGATTCGGTGGAAGAATTAATCTGAATATTGTCTTTTGAAACGATTGTGCCAGACATCCCCCTGATTTGCAGGTACTGGTGGAGGTTTAAACCGAGTGACACAAGGAGTAATATAGCTGTTATAGAAAACATGGTTAAAAGCATTTTATTAGATTTCATAATACCCTCCGACTGTGAGTTGATTAGAGAATATAATTTTATAAAAAAGCTTGCTGGCAATATTAACCGGGTTTAATGATACAACTACGAAAAATAAAACAGGTACTTATGTATAACGCAAAACCATTAATAAGCATGAGAATAATTATAAGGCTATTAATTAATCGATGCATAATTCCTTTTATCAACGCACTTATTTCTTTTAATCCTACTCCCCTGAACTTTTTTTGTCTGTGTTGCTTTGTTCTTCCTGTCTCTTAACATCCTTATGATTCAACATATTATTCATATTTTTGTCATCCATACCGATTAGTTTACAATACTCTTCTTTCATATTTTTTTTCACATCTTCAGGAAGGTCAAATCTATTTAGCCATGTTTCAAAAACAACTGCTTTTGATCCCATAAGCATCACATCTTTAAATATTCCCGACATCAATGCCAGAAAAGGTTTCATAAGCAGGCTTTTTGACAGACCCATCTGTTCGCGCATACCAGTTGAAATGAATTTTTTTGTGCTTCTTGCCAGACATTTTGGGGTGGGCAGACACAGGACCCAGGGGGTAAAGGAGCCAGGCTCTTTAACAAGGGGTTCAAATGGATCAGAAATTTTATCATTGCCCTTGAACATCTCCTCAAATTCAGCAGATGAAGGGTTGTTTTCTTCTGCAATTACAATTGAATTGAAAATGCTATAGGGCAATGTTGTCGCAAGGATGGTATAAACATCTTCTCTTGTTAAATATTTCATATAATATTGTTCTTCATTGGAAACTTTTATTAATGAATTTTTACCCCCGGCTTTTTTATATTGCATATCAAGTATAAAAAGCGGATAGGCGCGCGGGGAATCAACAACTATTATTATTCCCTTTTCCGGTTTTCTTTTCGTTATCTTCTCGAAACTAACAGATACTTCATTAACAACCCCCACAGCATAATTATATGATTCCTCATCTTTACTGTAGATACGCGCGAAAGTGGTATCAATTCCCTTGAGGCCTGAAAAGGTGAGTGGCCACTTTTCCTGATTAATCTCTCCTGCATACAGATTATTTGAATTTATAATCGTAAGAGCAGTTATTATAAAATAAGCAAGAATACATCTCAGCATCTATAGCTTCCTTTCAGAGTTCTCATGAAAATTAAACGAAATTAAACATGGGCAGGCTTTCATTATTGACAAATCGTTTGGAGAAAGACAGCCTCTGTTTTAATACTAAGGATTTTATTAAACTTAATACCCGACCAAGGCATATAAGCTGAAAATTGTATTATTCGCCTGAGACGGTAAAGTGCAGTAAGACAATATACCAGAATAGATATATTAGCTTTTTATTAGATTTTACAGTCAGAAAAAGCAAGGGAAAAAATCAGGATTCAAGGTCCAATATTTAAAATTACAGATTGACCCTGTTAAATAAGATTTGAAAAATAATTATTTTAAATCTTATCTTTCAGTATTTAAAAGGGTGAGGATTAAAAATTTATTGATAGCCTGTCAGATAGACGACCTTTAGGATTAAAATCACCGGCACCGGAATATATGACATCATCTATAACATACACACCTCGTTGCTTTATAACGATGATCACATCTTCCCATGCGGTTACAGACTGGTCATAAACAAATTGAACATGTACTAAGAAAGAGCCGTTTGGTCCTGCTTCTGTTTTAATTACTTTAAATGACTTCGGACCTTCAAACAAGCTTGAAAAATAATCATCATCGATAAATGGAGGTTTATAGATGACTGCAGGCCCTCCTGAAGATGAAGGCTCATCCGGGTGCAAAGCGATAAAACGTTTTTGGTATTCAAGCGCCTCAATAATCAGGTGATAAAGATTGTCACTCAAGAATGGACGCAACTCTTCAAGAGTATGTCCATATGGAAGCCCGCCAGTTCGGTTTGTTAGATATGTTTTATAAAAATGTTCAACAGCACTGACTGGCAGGTTTGAACTATTGGTTTTACTGCAACCATTAATAAACGTAAGAATAATTATTAGGCTAATGATTAACAGATGCATAATTTTTCCCTCTGTATTAAAGCCTGATTTTAATGAATACTCCTTTTCTTATCGATGAAATCTCTTGATTCTGTCCAAAGTCAAGGGCTGACCCCGGTCTTTCAGAGATAAAGATAACCACGTTTGCGAAGCTCCCGCTGCAACTCAACTTGCCTGCGGTCATTGGACACAAGGTCGGAGGGTCGGATTGCATTCTGCCAGTTGGTTCCCTCAATAATCTGCGAAACCAGGGTATCAAAGTAGTCATCCCCGTTACTCTCATTTCTTGGAACCTGGATCACTCGGACGATAACACTTGATTTTCTGGCCTGTTCAACTTTCCTTGCCAAAGTGCGAGTTGTCTGCTGTCCGTTTATCACCTGTGGGTTGCTGACTCGCAATATATCCTTTCCCTTTGTGCTTACCTTCTTGGCGTCATCGCAAAGGATGGTGATTCCGTTGTTGAAGTAGAAGAATCGTTCGGGTTCTTTTTTTAGGGTGCTTTCCATACTCCGGTTCACGTCAGTGGTCTCGCCCATAAAGCCACGGATGTTGCGTGCGAAGAGCCGCTTCCCGCCCACCTCGTACAAATGTGCGATGGCGTCGCCTTGCATAGAGAACACCCAAGACTCGATTTTGCTTCTGCTGTCATATCTCTGGAGGATGCCATTTACTGAAATTCCCTGGCCGTTTTCCATCACTAAATCGAGAGTAGGAATAGGAGGAGCCACTCCGTCTAGGTAATCCGACATCAGGAGCATTAAGCGCCGACCATCCAGCATTTCAAAGCGAGCCTCACCCGGAGCGTTACGAGTTGCATCTTCCGCCTCGCTACGAAGGCCGGAGCTGCATTTACCTAAGGTCACATAGTAAAGCCAAAGCCGGTATCCCCGATTCAGAATCCGCTTCCGCGCTTCCGCAAGTTTCTGAGCAACTATCTGGTCCGCGTCTTCCACTATACTTTGGAATCTCTTATTGTCGCGATCGGTCAGAATATGGCTGAGTTGGGCAAAGCTCAGCACATCGGACCGGTTTTCGCTTCCAGTGCCAAACTTATGACGGTATTTACCCTGGATAACAAACACGCTACGTGAACCGTCATCAATAAGAAGACCATCCACCCCTTTGTCCTTGGGACCATTGGTTACGGCTTGCGCGGCCGCGTCGAGGTCTTCGGTCACGTAAGCTCGAAGGAACCAGATAATAAACAGGTCCTCCTTCTTCATAACAGGATAGCGCTGATGCAATTCCTCAAGTTCATTCTTGAGGTCATCCATTATAAAGTTTCCTTTTGCCATAACATTCTTCCTCTCTAATTTCATTAACAATTACTACTCGGTTTTTCCAAATGCCTCTTCGTGGCACTTACGTATCGGACTGGAACGTGCCTGATGTCAGTGTCACAATATCTTAAATGTCTAGGGTTTATACTAAAAACAGGTGTTTTTTAGGCCTATATCCTCCTAAACGATTGGTAATGTGGGTAGAAGCCTATCAACTGTGTTTGCCGCCTCATTTCATCTCAAGTCTAAAGTTTGGCATCAACGGCGAGAATGGAGCGGTGTGGAATTTCCGTCCAAGTACATGCCATATAGGTGTTAGGCCATTACTCATCTTGCTTTTAACGCTCCTGCTTGCGCCAACGTTCAACAATCGCATCGACATCAAGGTCATCAGGCCCAGTTTTCCATTGGTTGTAAAAATCTACATCATCACTGTTCGGTGCCGGATCTGGTTTGTCAAATTGAAGTCGGGTCGGGAGAGGGACTGCTTCACCAAGCACCAAGGCTTCGCCCCGTCCAAGTCCTGCAAGTACACTCACAAGGTCTCCTTCGCTCTCTGGTACAAGCTTGCGAACATAACTCTGATCATCTGGATTTGTTATCCGAAGGCATACATATGTACCACACTGTGCAAGAACTGTTTCCGATATCTCATGTGGACGTTGACTTACGATAGCTAGCCCAACACCGTACTTACGGCCTTCCTTAGCTATACGTTCCATCGATTTTCGTGACCCGGTAAACTGACTTTCGCTTGTACGAGGAATATATGCATGAGCCTCCTCGCACATAAGAAGGATCGGAAACTCACGATATAGCGGATTCCAGTAGTTGAACTCAAATGCCAAGCGACCGATCTGTGCAGCAACTGTAGGGCGCACATCGAATGGAACGCCTGATAAATCGATTACCGACACAGGCACCTTAGGATCGCCGAGCCCAATAAAGTCACGAAGCATGGCCGCCAATGAGGCCGAGTTTGTACGTATTTTCGGTTTAAAGAGAAAATCATATCGATTGTCGTTTAACCTGCTATCGAGTCGCATCAAGAAATTGTCAAACGCTCCAGTAAGTGTGCCTTTGATC
>JAFGFM010000060.1 GCA_016931115.1 Deltaproteobacteria bacterium
CGGGGACATCATCGGCGCTATCGAGGCATTTATTGATGTAAGCATGATAAAACAGGCGCGCAATGAAATCCGGCTTCTTAAGCATGAGATAGCAAGGATGGGCAGATATGGCAATCTGGTGGGAAGCTCAACCAGAATGCAGGAGCTCTATGAGATTATACAGGTCGTGTCAAAAAACGATGCCGGTATCATTATCGAAGGCGAAACAGGGACAGGCAAGGAGCTTATTGCAAAGACAATACATACAGAGAGCAACCGCGCAAAAAATATCTTTTTACCTGTTAACTGCGGGGCAATTCCTGAGTCCCTCCTTGAGGCGGAATTGTTCGGTCATAAAAAGGGGGCTTTTACCGGCGCAATAGAAGAGAGGGCCGGGTGTTTTGAGGCAGCTTCAGGTGGCACCCTGTTTCTGGATGAAATAGGTGAAATGCCTCTCTCTTCACAGGTTAAACTCCTCAGGGTTTTACAGGAAAAGGAGATAACCCGTCTCGGTGACTCCATGCCCAGGCGTGTTAACTGCCGTATCATAGCTGCGTCAAATAAAAGGATATCTGACCTGGTAAAATCAGGGTTATTCAGAGAAGACCTCTATTACCGGCTCAGGATTGTCGGTCTCACAGTGCCGCCTTTAAGGGAACACCGTGAGGATATTAAAGACCTGGTTACTCACTTTATCAGCCATTTCAACAGGGAGTACAGCAAAAATATAGAGGGGTGCTCCCCCACTGTCATGAACCTGTTTCTTTCCTACAGGTGGCCCGGAAATGTAAGGGAGCTTGAACATGTTATTGAACATGCATTTGCCGTGACAGCCGGTTCCCAGAAAATAATCAACCTCTCATCCCTTCCACCGGAGCTTACACGCGAACATAAACCCGCGCCATCTGCAAAGCTGAAAACAGAGGCTGTCACAGAAATGGATGAAAAGACCCGGATAATTGATACAATGTCTGAAGCAAATGGAAACAAGGCCCAGGCCGCACGGCTCCTTGGCATCACAAGAGCCGGTCTATATAAAAGGATGCGCAGACTGGGTATGTAAACCTGAAAGCCGGGGTATGCGTTTCCTGTTATTAGTTGACGTATACCAGGCCACACTGTTAATAACAAATCTGACGCTGGCATCATATATAAGTATTTGATATATCAAAAAATAATTCTTTATTAACCTCTTTTCCAATATTTGGCCTGTTCTTTGCTTTGTGTGAACCGGGATATGATCCTTTAAAATATCATATTAAAGCATTACCCACCCTTTGCCTGTTCAGTGGAGAAAAAGAGGTAAAACGTTTTATTGGTGTTCAGCAGCTTAGCTCATTGCTTGAGCCGATAAAAAAACTAATTGAAAAGGAGAATCGCGATGTCTGGGAAAAATAGCAGTAAGTGGATATATGGCATTATCGGCTTGGCCGGAGGTATGATAATCTGTGCCATTTTAATGGCGCTGATTATGCCCTCGATGATGATTGTTACAAGGGAATCCAAATTAGGTTTCGATGACACAGTATCAAAAATCCAGGAAAGGATTGGTGAACAGGGCTGGTCTGTAAAGGGGATAAGCGATGTAAAACAAGAAATTAATAAGGCAGGCTATGGATTTGAGCCAAACGTTAAGATTATTAAACTCTGCAAGGCCGAATATGCAAAAGAAGTATTGATGACTGATCGTTTTATTTCGTGTATGATGCCATGCAGCATATCAGTATGGGAAGGCGATGACGGAAGGGTCTATCTATCCGAAATGAATATGGGGCTTATGGCCAGATTGTTTGGCGGAAATATTGGTAAAGTTATGGGTGGCAAGGTTGTACAAGATGAAGAAAAGATGCTTGAAGGACTTTTAATGTAGCGGCAACAGTCTATAAGGAGAAAAAATATGGAGATAAAGGATAAAATAACAGAATTTTCTATCAGAAAATACAGATTGGTAACCGCTGTCATAGCGCTGGTAACAGCAGTCATTATCCTGTGGGCGGCCCTCCCATCTGTTTTCCCTGAGAGGTTTCCATATCTGAACTCTTTGAGAGTTGATACAGACCCCCAGAACATGCTTCCTGCTGATGAGCCTGTAAGGGTGTTAAACGACAGCATGAAAAAGGATCTGCAACTCTATGACATGGTTGTGGTGGGCATTGTAAATGAAAAGCACCCTGATGGCGTTTTCAACCCAGGGACATTAACGAATATCTATGAACTTACCAAATTTGTAAAAACCCTCCACTGGACAGAAAATGGTGAGGAAAAGGGGATAGTTGAAGCAGACCTTATTGCGCCCTCTACAGTTGATAATATTGAGCAGGGTGGGCTTGGCGTAGTAAAGTTCGAATGGCTCATGCCTAAACCCCCTCAAACAAGAGATGAGGCAATTGCCATCCGTGAAAAGGCATTAAATATACCATTCTTAAACGGCACCCTGGTATCAGAGGATGGCAAGGCCATTGCCATATACCTCCCTCTTACGCATAAGGAGCTGAGTTATAAGGTCTATTCCGCCATCCAGAAAAAGGTGGCAGAATTTGAGGGTGATGATGAATACCATATAACCGGCCTTCCGGTAGCAGAAGACACCTTCGGTGTGGAGATGTTCATACAGATGGCAGTATCAG
>JAFGFM010000004.1 GCA_016931115.1 Deltaproteobacteria bacterium
AAAACGCATAGCGCAAAGAGAAAAGAATGAACGTCGAACATTCACCCTGTTAAATAAGGTTCCCTCCGGGAAATTTAACAGGGTAAATGTAAAAACAGGGGTCAGCCCTTGACCTTAGACAAAGCCCAATCCACCCGAGGTGGAAAAATAATAACAAATCAATAAACTGGATTTCCCGATCGGGGTCGGGGAATGACGTGTTGCGTTTGGATTTCCACCTGTCCATCCTCCATAGCAGCACTACTGAGGAGGGCGGGCGTGGGAATGACATTCGGGTTTTTGGTCCCACCTGTTCATCCTCTTTAAATAATGATCCACTTGTCCATTATAAACTGGTTTTCTCTTACAACCCCATCTCCTTCTATCTCTTTTCCCTCAAGATTAATAAGGGTGTCATCCATAAAGGCATTTCCTCCTTTTCGTCTAAGCTTGAATTCACCCTGCCTGGTAGTAAGGATAATGGCCTCATGCTCACTCTTTGTGCCGGTATACAGCACCTTTTTTGATACCCTGCCACGGAGTTTCATAATATATGATACCTTTCTATATTAACAATCCGGATGGTTACTTTACCTGCTGTGAATACGTCTCATATGCATAAGCTTTCCATCCTGCCAGGTTCCCACAATGGCAACAATTCGGCCAGGCGCACCTTTGGGGAGGTCCCTGTTTCCTATAATCATATGGATATTCCTCCCCTTACGTGCAGAATCAAATTTCTGCATATTGCTCTTTGATGCATTTGCAGGGAAATTTAAACTATAGGACTGGGTGCTGAAATTTAAGATACCCGATTCTTTTGCAGCCATGCGGAGAGCCTTTTCAGCATTGGGTGGTATCTTTTCATTAATCTTTTTTACTGCCCCAAGGGTAGCTGACAGATTTGTACCTGTCTGTGCCAGTTTTTCTCTTCTAAGAAGCCTTGTTCCCCTGCTGTTCTGATGTTTGTCAAAGACCTTTTTATAGGTTTTTGTTTTTGAAAAACCATGCGATACAGCCTGCACCGCATGAATGGAAGGATCTCCCAGTAGATTAAACTGTACTGCGGTCTTTAGATCGACAGGATCAAGATGGGTATAAGCCCCGGAAAAACGGTGTCTTGCACGCAGGGCGGCCTCACCTAAAGATGAACCGTTTAACACTTCTTCCAGAAAGTACTGGCAGATCAGGTCTGCCTGACCATTACCTTCACTGGGGCCATATGCAATGGTGGAGCTGCCAAAATAACCATAAGCACCATCACGAAGATAAGCGCTGCATATACCTGACTGCATATCACTGTCTGCCGGATCATAGAGCTCTGCACCATAACAGCATTCTGCTGCGACTACTGTCCCGTTATTAATTTTCTTAACCAGTTTTTCAGCAGAGTGTGCTACAGGGTATTTTGATCCCTTCTGGCCGTAGAAATTGGGGTCACTTAAAGAGCCGTGACAGTTGAGAAAATGAACTCTTTTAGATAATTGTGATGAGCTCCATGCCGGCCCTTTGGGCGGTGATGCAGCCATATCCGTGCTTGAACCAAACAGCTTAGTAAGGCTCAATGATGTAGATTCTTTCCATTCATCCGCTGTTACACTGAAATACTTCTGATAATCTGTGCGTGCCCTTGATTTATATCTTGCAGCGGTTCCAAGCAGAGAGACGAGATATGACGGGTCGTTCACGCCCAGAAGATCCGGTAAACGGCCTATTACACGGGTTGGGCCAAGGAACTTTCCGGGGTCTTTGCTATATGGTTTTTCACAGGCGTATGGGATATCGCTGGGGATTACCTTATCATCATCACCATCAGGGTCATATGCAGGATTTTTCAATTCCTGGTGGGGTATGATATCTGGGGCGCCAAGTATCATGATATAGTCAGGATGGTACGCCTTAAAAACAGCATCAACGGCCGTTTTGACATCTCTCTGATTATCCATCTCTTTAACAACCGGGCACTTAATACCCTTCATATCAGCCGCAGAATCAATAGCCACAAACTTTGTTTCAATCCCCCTTTTTTTGTCTGCCGCTATTAAACGGTCAATAGCCTTAATAATAAGTGATACCCTCTTATTGTACTTTTCTTTTAATGCACTCAAGTTTGTAATAATTATCTTATCGACTGTCATAGCTTCTTGCCTCCTGAGTAAAAAGAATAAATTGTTTCTTTTTCAGTTAAGACAATAAATATGGTGCTTACTTCTCAACCTTACCAACCATCAACTTTGACCACTGGTACAGATACTGGAAAAAGGAGATGATAGTAAATAGGGCGGTAGCATAATAGAGATAGGGATAATAACCCTTATAGGAAACCAGGTATTCACTCGCAAGTACTGCTATTACTGTAATGAACTGAAAGCATGTGGTGATTTTACTTGAGGCTGCCGGTTTTATGTTATTAAGCACAACACCAGCCAGGTACAATATTACAATACCAATAAGGATCATTACATCCCTTGAAATTACGACAACCGAGAGCCATGATGGCACAAAACCCCTTATGGCAAGGGCGACAAATGCAGATACAAGGGTAATCTTGTCTGCAAGTGGATCAAGGTAGCTGCCTAATCTGCTCTTCTGATTAAAGACCCTTGCAATAAAACCATCCAGTCCGTCGCTGATCCCGCATATCACAAGTATGGCAAGCCCGGTAAGCAACTGGTCATTAATCAGGTAGATCACAAAGACAGGGGTAAGCAAGATCCTTATCATTGTTATGATGTTCGGGACGGTCATAATGGTCATATAGGTATAACACCTCCAGAAGGTTTAACAAACCTGAAATCAGAGTGCTGTAACAGTGAGACTACCTTCTTCATCAATGCCGATCTGCGCGGCAAAGGGCATATCATTGCTTGTCCTTATCTTCTCAATAAACGCCTTTCTTTCTCCGGAATATTCTACAGTAAGAGTGATCATATCGGTTGAAATCCTTGAGGGTAAAAGAGAAGCAACCCCGCCAACCTTTTCCTTCAGGAATGATATAAAGCCTGTTAATTGTTTCAGCTTTGTAATACCTTTTAGGCCAAGATCAAAACTTGTCAGCTTTTCCTCTGCCTTTTTAAAGGTTTTCAATATGACAGGCACGATTTCTGAAACATTGCCGGCAATAAACTTTTCAAGGATAACATCACTATTATCCACTGACCCTTCCGGCCCGCTTACAGGTAACTGTTCTCGGTTAGAGCTTGCAAGTGTAGTCCCGTTTTCAACCTGGATGGCCTTTATATTCGCAATAAGTGCATTTAAATTATTTTTTTCCACCTTGCCGGTGATTACCACATCTGCTGAATATAATTTACCCCACCTGATGGCATCCTCATCGGTAAGTTCGATCTTGAAAAGCTCAGTATTATACCCGCCATCAGGCATACTGTTAACACGGTATATGGTGTCAAATCCCCGTTCCTGGAAAAGTCTGTAGAGTAATAGTTCAGATGCAGAGAGGGTTACCTTGTTCTCCGGGTCATCCCACCAGACATATGGCTGCATTTCAGCACCGGTTTTATCAGCAACAAGGAATAATACACGTAATGAGGCACCCTCAAAGGTGATCACCCCGGAATTAAACAGCCTTTCCTCCATTAGTTTTTCATTAACCTTTATGTTAACGAGTATTTTTAATGCCTTTGTGCCGGCATCTTCTGCAAGTATATTGAAATTCTCAATAACATCAGTTGAGCCAGGTATTATTTCATTTATAATGCTTTTAAAATTATTTGCCATACCCTTGCTTCCAAGTCTCTTTTCAAGATAGGACTCAATACCCTTCATATGGGCATCTGAAATGGCAAGCTTTCGCGCATCTGCAAGGTTTCCCTTTATGATTGCTCCTGAACCAATTACCAGTATGCCGCTTTCATCAATATCAGCCCCATAGCTGAATGATGTTGAGAGTATCAGGAAACAAAGGCAGATTGTCATACTTATTTTATTTTTTATTTGCATAGCTTTTATTTAGTTTTGATTTAACAAGTGTCTATATATATGAGCCTGTCACGTAATAATTACCCAAAGGCAATACCCAGTCAAACAAATTCTTTAATCTTATTAATAATATCATCAGTATTTTCCGGTGAGCACCATATCATTTCAGGGTCTGCCCTGAACCATGTGAGCTGTCTCTTTGCATATCTCCTTGTATCCTGCCTGAGGCTCTCTACAGACTCATCATACCCTGCCCTGCCCTTAAGATACTCTATTGCATGCCTGTAACCTATACTCTTTAAGGGTTTAAGATCAGGGGAATAACCCATGTTAAGAAATCTCTCTGTCTCTTCAATGAGGCCTGATTCAAACATCCTGATACTGCGGTCATTAATGCGTTTATAAAGGATATCCCTCTCATAAAATAGAGCGAGTTTCAGGGCAAGAAAGTCGCTGTCACCAAACTGATGTCCTGATACAAGGGTTGAAAAGGGCATTCCTGTGAGTTCAAAAATCTCAATGGCCCTTGTAACCCTTACCCTGTCATTTGGGTGAATCGTGGCAGCAGACTCAGGATCAACCTGTTTAAGCCTTTCATAAAGCTTATCTTTACCCTGTTGATCATATTCAGTAAGAAGACGCTCTCTTATTTCAGGATCACTCTGAGGACACTCAAACAGACCGCCCAGCAGGCTTTTAATGTAGAGCCCTGTGCCACCGACAACAAGGCATACCCTGTTTCTATCCAGGATATCATTAATAGCAGGCAGTGCATGCTCCCTGTACAGGGATGCATTAAACTCCTCATCAGGGTTTACTATATCAATCAGGTGATGAGTTATGCCCATCCTTTCTTCACGGCAAGGCTTTGCAGTGCCTATATCCATACCTTTATATACCTGCATGGAGTCACAGTTCACTATCTCGCCCTTTAGTTCAAGGGCGAGCTTAACAGCCAGCCCGCTCTTTCCTGTGGCAGTCGGGCCTGTGATTATTATAATTTTTTTCTTATCTGCTTCCATATTACAGATATAACCCAATTGTTATTTTGAATCTAAAATACCCGAAAATTGGTCCAGCATGCCAATCTCATCCCATGTCATGCATCTCCTTATACCGGCCAGATTGCCTGAATCTCTGTTCCATGGCCTGTCAAAGAGGATAACTTTAGTGTTCATTCTATGCTGTAAGAACATGGACATATCCAGAGAATCCTCCACTGCAAGGATAAACTCCATTTCAGAGAAGCGGTCAAGGGAAATGGCGATATTTTTATCAACCACCGGCCGCAAATACTTATCAACCATAATAAAGGAGTCAAAGGGTACCTTATTTCGTCTGAGCCATTCCAGGCTTGATTCATAGGTTGATGTCAGCCTGCCTGTTACAACTGATATTTCATACCCCAGCCCTGCCCATTTATTAAGTTCATCCAGCACACCTTCAAAAGGTTTAAGCTCCAGGATGATTTCAGGCTCATGAACAAGCCTGAAAAAATAGTCAAACTCATGATCAGTAAGTGAAAAGGATTTTTTCAGATCAAATGTGGTTATGCCTTCAAAATCAACTATTCTGCCAAACTCACGCTCTAAAATCTCCACATATCGGCAGGTGGTATCTGCTATGACATCATCCAGATCTATGTAAATGGCTGGCAAGGTAGAATCCTGTTTTATTCTTCTTCTATCACCCTGACACCATCTGGCACAGCAAAATCAAAGAAACCGGCTTCAAGCCCTTTTTTCTGTTCAAATGCACCGAGCTTGAACCTGGTAAGATTACCCGTGATATCAATTATCTCCATGCGATAAATAATGTAATCCTTTTTTGAGACAAGTATCTTGATATTATCTATCTCCTCCCATGTTTCATCAGGTATCAGAGTAAGTTCATAGTAATTCTCACCATCCGGTTCAAGGAGGGTGATATTAAAGCTCTCCTCAGGATTTTTAAGCCCTGTAAAGATCATGCTGATTATGGATAGAGACCTTCCTATACTATCCATCTTTGACGCGCTCTTCTTATCAGGTTCATAGAACCAGATATTTTTTCCATTGGATATAACATACTCAATAGCAGGCACTTTCTGTTCTACCTTGAGCATATCAGGCTCCCTGAAAAAGAAGATGCCTGATGCAATGTCAGAACCCATGTCATCAAGCATTGCCATGGACCTGGTAAGTATCTCACGCTCGTATGGGACAGACATACCGGCTGAATATGTCCTGTGTGCCTCCAGGATCTTGTCAAGCACCTGGCTGACCTTTGTTTCTGCCATTGTTGCAGGTGAAATCAGAACAGTAAAAAGAATTACTGATATGACAGTTTTTAACCTCGTATATATAAAATTTACCATAAAAGTAAATACTCCTCGATATTTTTAAAATAATATTTTTTTACACAAAGCAGTTGTTGATTAGCTTTTACCTTTAACCTTTCAGCTTTCAGCCATTAAGACTTATTCCCTTCTTCCATAAACATCCCTTGCCTTAACCCCGTCAGAAGGGCCAACTATCCCCTCTCTTTCCATGATCTCTATCATTCGTGCTGCCCTGTTATAGCCCACCCTGAGTTTACGCTGGATCATGGAGATAGATGCCTGACCTGTCTTTATAACCATATCAACAGCCATCTCATATTTCTCATCCTTTTCCATCTCTTCATCGATCTCCTCTTCATCCTTTGAGACCTGTGCTACAATGGTTGAGTCATAATCAGGTTTAAGTTGTGCCTTGATAAAGTCGGTCACCCTTTTTACCTCATCCTCTGAGATATAGGCACCATGTATCCTTGTCAGCTTTCCTACACCAGGCGGCATGAAAAGCATGTCACCCTCGCCAAGCAGATGCTCAGCGCCATTTGTATCAAGGATGGTCCTTGAATCCACCTTTGAGCTTACCTGAAAGGAGATCCTCGTGGGAAAATTGGCCTTGATAATACCGGTAAGCACATCAACAGATGGCCTCTGTGTGGCAATTATCAGGTGAATACCGGCGGCCCTTGCCATCTGGGCAAGTCGTGTTATGTACTCCTCCACCTCCCTGGTTGAAACCATCATAAGATCAGCCAGTTCATCTATGATCACAATAATATATGGGAGCGGCTCACCTAAGCCCTCATCACCACCGACTGCTGTTGCCTTTTTCTGTTTAATAATCTTCTTGTTATAGGCATCTATGTTTCTGACACCCCTGTCTGATAGAAGCATATAACGTCTTTCCATCTCCTTCACAGTCCACCTGAGCGCCCTTGTTGCCTCCTTGGGCTCTGTCACAACAGGATGGAGAAGATGGGGGATATCTTTATATACAGAAAGCTCTATCCGTTTAGGGTCTATCATAAGAAATTTGACAGCATCAGGCGTGAGTTTAAAGAGAAGGCTGTTGATCATGGCATTAAGTGATACGCTCTTTCCTGTGCCTGTGGCCCCTGCAACAAGGAGATGGGGCATCTTTACCAGGTCTGTAATTACAGGTATCCCTGTGATATCCATTCCAAGGGCAATGGTGAGCCTGTTATTTGAGTCCTTGAAATCTTTAGAATTCAAAACCTCTTTAAGGTAGACATGATCACGCTTATTATTTGCTATCTCAATCCCTATGGCGTCTTTTCCGGGGATAGGCGCAACAATACGTACACTTGGGGCCCTTAAGGCAAGTGTAAGGTCATCCGCAAGGCTTGCCACCTTGCTGATCTTTATACCCGGCGCCGGTTTATATTCGTACATGGTGATAACAGGGCCGGGTGATATCTCAACGACCTCACCGTGCACGCCAAAGTCCTCAAGTTTTTTTTCAAGCCGCCTTGCATTCATCTCAAGGCTTTCCTTTTGAACCACTGCCCATTTTTCTTTTGGCGGGTCATCAAGGAGATCAGCGGCAGGGAGCCTGAAACCGGCCTTATTCATAAATGCAAAGGATTCCTGCTCAGGCTTCTTTATCTCCTCTTTTTTCGGCTCAATGATATTTACCTTTGCCTTGGGTTTGTTCTTTTCTACCTCGATAATCGTCTTTCTTACACGGCTCTTACGGCTCTTTTCTATCTTTTTGGTCCGGTATTCCCTTATCTTTCTGCAGGTAAATACCATCCAGAGGAAGAGCTTTGAAAAAAGCCAGCCAAATGATATGCGGGTACATATCATGAATGAGACAATAAAGATGGCATAGAGTAACAGACCTGCGCCAAAGTTGTTAAGCAGCCCGGAGAAAAAACCTGCAATAAAATATCCTATGAGCCCCCCGCTCCTGATATCTCCACCCCTGAACTCTGTCATGCCAGGTAACTGCAGGCTCAGTATGCCTGAAAATGATACAAGGAGGATAATAACAGCAAATACATATCCTAAAGGCGGGACAAGGGGCCTTCCTGTTAATGAGAGGAACGAGGTTATGAGGAATACCGCAACAAGCCAGAATGCAGAAAACCCGATCAGGTGAAAGGAATACCCGGATATATGGGAACCTATTGTCCCGAAAAGATTATGCACCTCCCCGCTGCTGGTCCTGATCCAGAAAATGGGGTCCTGGGTATGATAGGTTAAAAGACTCATGCCAAGTATTATGGAGATGAGTAAAAATATGATCCCCCTGATCTCCTTACTTATGGGCGCATAATCCTTTGACATATTGTTTGTTTCTTTAGTTTTTTTATCCATCTTTTTCATACTGGAATAATAATGGGCAGTATCAATGGCCCGCTGTCAATAACCCTGTAAAAATAACGTTTCAAATGCCTTTTAATATCAGAACTTATATCTGACCACTCCATATGTTCAAGGTTTTTAAATTCAGAAAGTAGATCCAGTACCTGCTGCCTCGCCTCATCAAGTATGGTTCCACACTCATCTTCAAATACAAAACCCCTTGAAATAATATCAGGCCCATAGAATATCTCACCTGTCTGATCATCAATCACTAGAAGGATTATTACAACACCGTCACCTGCAAGCCTTAACCTGTCTCTGATGACTGTATCATCAATATCACCAAGGCCCTTGCCATCAACAAGCATCCTCCCTGTGTGCACTTTTCCATCAAGCCATCCCCTCTCCTCTTCAAAACAGATGGTATCACCGTTTTCAGCTAGTATCGTATTCTCAGAAGGGATACGGGTAGCCCTGGCAAGCTCTATATGCTTTACAAGGTGCCTGTATTCACCATGCACCGGGATAAAATATTTTGGCCTTACCAGGTTAATTAAAAGCTTTAATTCCTCCTGGTATGCATGCCCGGAAGAATGTATGGCCGAAACCTTTTCATAAATAACCTTGGCGCCCCTCCTGTAAAGGTTGTTTATAATAGATGTTATTGCCCTTTCATTACCCGGAATAAACCGGGATGAGAGGATTATTGTATCACCCTCTTTTATTATAACATCCCTGTGATTCCCGTTTGCCATCCTGGTTAAAGATGACATGGGTTCACCCTGACTCCCAGTAGTTATTAAGGCGATCTCATTATCAGGGTAATTTTTTATGGCCTTTTCTGATATCTCTATATGTTCAGGGATATTCATCAGACCCTGTTTAACTGCAATAGCAGTATTAGCCTTCATGGACTTTCCACTCAGGGCGATCTTCCTGCCATATTGAAGCGCCAGGTTGATTATCTGCTGTATCCTTGCGATATTAGAGGCAAAAACGGCAATCATCAGGCGTCCTTCAGAATGTCTGAATATATTCTCAAGGGTCTCCTTAACATCTGATTCGCTTAATGTATAACCCTCACGTTCAACATTTGTGGAATCTGATAAAAGCGCAAGGCAGTTTTTTCCACCATAATATGAAAACCGGTTAATGTCAGTAAAATAACCATCTACCGGCCTGTGGTCTATCTTAAAGTCACCTGAGTGTATTATTATGCCTTCCGGTGTCTGGATGGCAAGCCCTGCACCATCAATTATACTGTGATTTACCCTTATAAATTCAATTTTAAAAGGGCCTAACTCTGTTATTTCGCCCGGCACAATCTTATTCAAACTGGGCTTTTCCGGTAATTCATACTCGGCAAGCCTGGACCTTAACAACTCTATTGTAAAGTTTGTCCCGTAAACAGGGACAGTTAACTCTTTTAAAAGAAAAGGCATTGCACCAATATGATCTTCATGCCCGTGTGTAAGAATCACCGCCCTTACCCTGTCCCTGTTAAGGGTTAGGTAACTAAAGTCAGGGATAACCATATCTATACCGGGCATGTAATCATCAGGGAACATAAGGCCTGCATCAATTACAATAATATGCTGATCATATTCAATAATCATCATATTCAGCCCGATCTCGCCAAGTCCGCCAAGAGGTATTATCTTCAGCATCAAATTCCCTGTGATTTTTTTAAGTCACATACCTTAATCTGAATGCAATGTTGAGTCAATACGATTTATTCCTTATAAATGGCTTGATTTCAAAGCAGCCAGTATGTATAGTTTTTATAAAAAAATCCTGTATGGCTTAAAATCACATAAGATATTTTTCTTTGAAGGGGATGCAAATGGCAAGTGTTAACAAAGTAATTTTATTAGGGAATCTGGGCGGGGAACCTGAAGTAAGATACACCCCATCCGGTACAGCTGTTGCTAATTTCAGTCTGGCAACAACCGATCAGTGGACTACTAAAGAGGGCAGCAAAGAGGAAAAAACCGAATGGCACAAGATAGTTGCATGGGGTCGACTGGGAGAGATCTGTGGTGAATACCTTCATAAAGGCAAACAGGTTTACATTGAGGGCAAAATACAGACCAGGGCCTGGGAAGACAAAGAAGGGGTAAAGAGATATACAACAGAGATAATTGCCACCACTATGCATATGCTTGGGTCTGCCCGCAAGGAGGGTGATGCTGCTGACAGGATGAATGAACGCCCCCCGGTTGAAGAGCCGATATCCATTCCTGATGATGAGATACCATTTTAGATAAAAATGAACCCGGATTGAATCTTAAAGTTAAAGATATAATCCGGGTAAATATTACTCTTCGTCTTTTGACTTTTTCTCTTTCTTATCCTCGTCATCATAGGAGATTTCTTCAGGCTTATCAGTGGTGGCCTTCTTGAAATTTCTTATACCCTTTCCGATTCCCGCACCGATTTCCGGGAGTTTACCAGCCCCAAATATAATAAGGATTATGATCAGGATGATTATAAGTTCCGGCATGCCTATACCAAACATCTTTACCTCCGTTTAAAGCGGCCATAATAAAGGCCTGAAATTGATAAATCTGCATCACTAATGATGAAAGCCTATTCTTAGAGAGCAGGAAAATAGCACCATCACACCTACAAGTCAAGAAACCCTGTATAATGTTTCTGACCTTTTTTTTCTTTTATCATTAACCTTTAGCAATTTTAAAATCATTTAAGTCATCAAATCACCGGCTGAATAGGGTTCATCAATAAATAGTCTCTTTTCAGGATGAACATCAAAAACAGGTGTACTTTTTGACGAATTAGTTATTTACTGCTCGATAAGCCAATAAAACACTAAAAGGCTATTAAGCAAATTTATAGCTTTTATATCAATAACATAGCTTACTATTTATCACTTTTTAAATGGTTATATACCCTCATA
>JAFGFM010000061.1 GCA_016931115.1 Deltaproteobacteria bacterium
ACAAACAAGGTTTATGATGCCAATACCACTGCAACAGTAGACACCACTGGTGTAACTGGATGGATATCAGGGGATACTGTAACTGTTACTTCCTCAGGAGAGTTTGACAATAAAAATGTGGGAACAGGCAAGACTGTTACCCTTACAAGCAGTTATGGCGGGGCTGATTCGGGTAACTACTCAATTACAGATCAGGCCTCCACAACAGCCAATATTACCCAGAGAGCAATCACAATCTCAGGTATTACTGCTGCGAACAAGGTTTATGATGCCAATGACACAGCAACAGTATACACCACCGCTGCAGGAGGCTGGCTTGCTGGGGACACAGTGACAGTTTCCTCTTCAGGTCTGTTTGATAATAAAAATGTAGGGACGGGTAAGACAGTTAACCTTACCAGTAGCTATGGTGGAGCAGATTTAGGTAACTACTTAATAACTAATCAGGCATCCACAACCGCGAACATCACGCAAAAAGCATTGACCGCGTCCTACACCGGAATAAACAAGGTGTATGATGGCACTACAAATGCCCAGGTAACAGCCTCTTCGGCTGATATTATTGCAGGCGATATTATAAATTTCAGTCAAAATGCACATTTTACAAACAAGGATGCAGGGATTGGAAAAAACATAAACGTTACAAATATCGACCTGTTAGGAATCGATTCAGCAAACTACAACCTGCAAAATATCACAGCTACTGCCACGGCTAATATTACACCTGCCCTGCTGACTGTAACTGCCAGTGATGACACCAGGATTTTTAATAATGTTCAATACAGCGGTGGAAATGGCGTAACATATGCCGGTTTTGCAAATAATGAGACCTCTTCTGTGCTGAATGGAACACTTGAATATGGCGGGACAAGCCAGGGCGCAGTTAACCCTGGTCTGTATGATATTGTTCCCTTTGGTCTGACATCGAACAATTATGATATTAACTTTATAAGCGGCCTTCTTGAAATTATCAGTGATACGAATGTGACAATTGACATGATTTCAAGAGACAGACAAAACGGCATTAACAGTACCGGCCAGGATCAGGCCACTCAATCGGGTGGTTCATTTACCTCCTTGCTTGGGCCGGGATCAGGTAGTTCGGTAATGACGGGTTATGCCAGTTTTGAAGTTATGGCCCTTGACATTACAGAAACCGGAGCACTTTCTCTCTCATCAGAAAGCGGAACCACGATGGTAAACTTTACACCCACCCGAGAAGGTGGAAGCATTATGAATAGCGGAGGAGCTTCATCTGGTGAAATGAAAACTATCATAGATTCATTGCCTGTTTTTGAACAGAATGGCCTATCTGGGCCTGTCTGGATCAAGAGCTATACAATTAGCAAGGGCAATCAGGCACTATCGGCAGCACCATTTAATGGTACAGAGATGGAAACTCCTCCCGGATACGGGATGCCGGAAAAAGAATATCCATTTACACTTACCATGCAGGATGGAATGTCTGTTCAGTATACTGCGGGTATTACTGATGAAGGATATATGGTCATCAGCTTTTCTTCATCTCCGGGTGGTGTGGATATTGAAAAAATATTACTGATGGGAATGACTGTTGTTGAGAAAGAGACGAAGAAGAAAGCAGATGAAATCAGGGGTGTTGTTATTATCAAAAGGAATAGATCCATATAAACTTATTATTAAAGCGTTCCCATGATCACCGTGGGAACGCTTTGATTTGATGCTCATCATCTCATGGTCAAAAAATGATAAATACTCTTAATAATATGACACCTGATTTTTTTTAATCACCCATAAAAAAACAAGGCGGTTAAAGATGATAACCTTTAACCGCCCTGATATTACTGACCTAAATGTACTTAAGCCAAAACATTTATGGTGCTATTATTTGGCTACGATTTCGTTCTGCATCCGTTGGATATCTGTATCTTTAATCCTGTAGCCGGCATAAAAAATAATCGCCGCAAGAATGCTGGTTATGGCCGGGGCATAAACCATGATGGTGCGGATACCATTTGCGACCTCCGGTGTAGGCTCAGCACCACCGATATACCCGATCATTGCTAGGCCTGTTATTATGATGCCTCTTCCGATCAGCAATCCGAATTTTATAGGCAGCATCATCATGGACATGGTAAACCCCAGGATATTTTTACCGGTTTTCCACTCCCCGTACACTGACGTATCCACAAACAGGGCGCCTACCATGGCCTGTGAGGCACATGCTATCATGGCGGCAATGGTAAAGATGATTGTAAAACTCCAGGAGTTCGTATCTATAAAGGCCACTGAAAAATAGACAAGGCCGCTTATAATGCAGGCGAGTCCGTAGGCATGACGTTTACCAATTTTAACGCCGATCCATGGGGAGGCAAAGGCGCCCAGGAGTGTTCCGATACCGTTGCCAAGAATAAAGATCCAAAGAAAACCTTCATTCCTCAATACATTATTAAAATAATAGGCGGCAAAGGATAAAATAAAGAAAAGACAGGTATTTCTGAATGTTTCGCCAAGAATAAGAAATAAAAGAGGCGGGTTTTTAAAAACAAGCCCAACCATTTCCCCTACGCTCTTCTTATCAGGCGCTACTGTCTCCGCGGGAGAGGTTTCACTTTCGGCTGCTTTAGTGTTAGCAGACATCTTGTACAGATATAAATATCCGAGTATCATCACGATACCGAAAATGAGTATAGTGACGGAAAAACCATAGACCAGGCCGATGCCCGCAGTAAAAATCGGCACCATTTTTGCGCCGGTGAATGAAAACAGGAGATTTCCAGCTGATTGCCCCTGTGCCCTGCTGCTGGAAAGGATTGTCCTTTCATCGGAATTTTGCGTTATGCTCCCCATCAGGCCGCCGATCGCACCGTAACCCACATTCCAGAAAAGATGACTCACAAGAAAACCGATAATAATGATCGCAGCCGCAAGAGACTCGCTCCCGACCTTGGAAAACTGAAAGAGAAACAGGACAACAACAAGTGGAGGGGCGATAATGAGCCATGATCGGTATTTCCCGCCAAACTTAAATGAGACCCTCTGAAGGACAACACCGGCAAGAAAGGCGAACACGATATCACCGATACCGGTTGCATATACGATCACGTTACCGGTGAACATTGAGAACTTGGCATAATCGGTAAGAAATAGAGTAAAAAAGTAAACCTCCATACAGACCAGCAGGGTAAAACACAGATCCCCGATTCCATAGGTATAAAGCAGGGATTTCTTCAGTTTTTCGGTCATAACGCCTCCTTCATGAATGTAAAAAATTATTAAGTCAGTTTTTTCTAATTATTAAGGATTTATCGGAACAGATAATTGACAAGATTATATCGGGTTGTCAAGATAAACCTCCAAAAAATGTTGAAGCAAAAAGGGGTTTTATAATTTTGAATCTTCAATCTTGAATCTTCAATTTTTGATTTTGAATTTATTCCTGCCCCCTTTTTTTCCGATTTTCAGCCATATAAAATGCCACTTTATCATCGGTAAGGTCATAGAATAAAAATACAAAACCCGCGATCAGGTAACATACTGCAGGTAGATATGCTATTAGATTCATAAGGTTCTCTACAAATTCGGGTGTTGTCTCCATATTGGCCACAAAACCGATATATGCCAGAAATGAATTTAAAAGTGTAAGGGCTATAGCCATACCTATTTTTACTGGCATTGTATACATGGACATGATAAGGGCGCTTGCATTTTTCCCTGTTTTATACAAGCCATATTCCGCAGCATCCATGTACATTGCCTGTCTTATAGGCATGGGGAGGTAAACCACAAGGTTTGTGCAGCAGATAATGGAGGTATAGATAATCGGGCTATTCGCTCCATACATACGCAGGATAATATAACCCAAAATACCAACAAAGGCCGTGTAGATACATATACCTTTTTTCCCTACCTTTTTAGTAATGGCTGGTGCTATCAATGAGCTTACAAGAATTGCGCTGGCTGAATAAAGTGGATAGATCTGCATCCATGAATCATCACCAGAAACATATTTGAAGTAGTATACTGCTACAGATGTAAGTCCGAATATGGCAATATCCTTAAAGGTATCGGCGATCATTATCAGCACAAGGGGCCTGTTGCCAATTATCTGCATGAGCATCTCACGCCATGTTAGAATATTTGAAGGTTTTAATTTTTTATCAGGATCATAACGATCATATTCTTTTGTCCTGAAGAACAGGTTCCAGTAACCTAATACCTGTAATGCCGCAAGCATAATAACAGTTAAAAAAAACCCCAGCGACTCGCCATAGTTGTCATTTAATGAATTCAACACCCATACAACAACAATACTGAATATGATCTGTGAACCATACTGGTATTGGATGTTTCTTGCTGAGAGTTTTGCCCTGTCATTTGTATTGCCGGACAACACAGAGATAAGACCGAGCTGGGCATTAAAGGCAAAATTAAGGCTGATATGGGCCAGTAAGTATGCTGAACCCAGATAAAACATCTTAAGCCAGTAGCTTACAGATGGTATGTTTGTAAAGGTAATTGTAAAAAACACGAAGGTGGAAATGGGCAGAAACAGGAGCCATGACCTGAACTGGCCCCACCTGAATTGTGTCTTTTGTATTACTGCCCCTCCCACAGGCACGGATACTGCGTCTATAATATGGGTTATAAGCATGAAAATAGCCAGATGAGCAGGGTTGATAAGCGCAACATCTGTCATGAAATAGCTGTAGTAATAGATTGCTACCAGCATCATCATGTTGAAGGTCATGGTGGAGATGCCATAGCTGTGGATAACAAATGAGGGAAGCCTTTTTTCAATCATTCTTTTGATCTCCAGAAAGGTTTTATTATATGCTGAATAGTGCCTTTAAAGCATTTCTAGACTATGCAGTTATTTTTCTCAAGACAATAATTTTTAAAAGAGTTACAAACCTGCATATCATCCTCTTAGCAGAAACCATATTATATACGCAGGAGTAAAAATATGCTTACAGGCATTTATCAGAATAATCCGCGTTTTGGCGAAATTACAAAAAATCTTGAGCAGGCAATAAAGACAATGGAGGGCATAAAGGTCGACCTGATGGTACTCCCGGAGCTGTTTGCCACAGGCTACCAGTTTACCTCGATAAGTGAACTTGAAGGGCTTGCCGAGAAGATCCCTGATGGGCCAACCTGTGATGCACTGATCAGATATGCACGAAATAACAATCTTTATATAGTATTTGGCATTGCAGAAAAAGATAATGGTAAATTTTACAACTCCGCTGCGCTTGTTGGCCCTGATGGCCTTGCCGGTCTTTACAGGAAGAGTCATCTATTTTATGAGGAAAAACTCTTTTTTACCCCTGGTGACACAGGGTTCAATGTGTATGATATCGGTTCTGCAAGGGTGGGTATCATGATCTGTTATGACTGGTGGTTTCCAGAGGCGGCAAGGACCCTTGCCTTAAAAGGTGCAGACGTTATCTGCCACCCTGCAAACCTTGTCCTTACCGGGTGCCACAGGGCCATGACAACCCGATCCCTTGAAAACGCGGTCTACTCTGTTACTGCAAACCGTATCGGCGCTGAGAAGCGGGGCAATAAGTCTGAATTAAGATTTACAGGTAAAAGCCAGATAGCGGACCCTAAAGGGGAGATAATTCTGTCGCTTGAAGCGAGTAAAGAGGGGATAGCTGTCATTGATATTGATGTTGAAAGGGCAAGGGATAAGGCTATAACATCCATGAATGACAGGTTTTACGACAGAAGGCCGGAGCTTTATAAAATTATCTGATCTTTCCTCTTACGCTTTTCACCACCCTGCCGGATGTCCTGTTTTTTGTAATTTTGATTTTTTCTACCCTGCCATCAGGGCGCGGTGAGTAGTATTCATCTGCGCTGGTAAGTAAAGGAAAATATTCACCGTTTATCTCTTCAAAAAGTTCAACCTGCATGATCCCATTTTCAGGTCTCTCTATCTCTGCAATCCCTAAAAGACCATCTCTCTCTATAACTTTATAGGGGCCATTTTTGGATTTATATCCAATCATATTTCTTGACCAGTGCCGTATGTAGATGTCTGCATCAAATGGAAACAACTTACCCTTTACATGCTCAAACAGCTTTTCCCCATTTACGATGACCCTTTTACCTGAACTCAGCATGGGCCTTGTGGATGTGAGGTTATCAGGGTTGTGGGTGTAGATCATATTTTCAAAAGGCGCGTTTGCTATATCCGCATAATCTGTATGTACAATGCTCTTTTTCGGCGCAATATCATGTATGACCACAGAACCTTTATATGCCTCCATTGCCCTTTCATATCTCTCCCTGCTCCAGGTGCGTTCAATAAAGTCGTTTATGTCGGCATATATAATGGCAGATTTCTCAAACTCATCGCGGCTTACCTTGTCAAAATGCTGGGGCCGGTAGGTCTCACAGAGCTCTTTCCAGAGTGAGGGCTTCCATACTGTGTCTGCGCTGTACAGGAGGCTGCTTTTTTTTGTCATAAATTTGAATGCAACCGATGGAAGGCCGTGCCATACAGATGATTTAATTGCACGTACAGTTAGACCTGCCTCATCATCATAAAAATCATTTTTTTCTTTTTCATAAAATGAGGTGGAGCTAAAGGGGTAATAGCTTGCTGGCTCAACCCACTCACCTGAATCCTCATCCTTAAAGAGGAGCCTGGGCCTGTTTGCCCTGTGATTTATAAAGATCTTTGCCCGGTCAGGGCCTATTTCGTTTCCATCAAGGTCTTCAATACAGTATCGGAATGTCCCGTCTTTATTATCTTTCAGATTTATAAAATATTTTTCCCTGGGGCCAATAATACATTCTTCAACCATAACATCATATGGGATATCCACTATTCTTTTTGAATCTATTGAAAGGGATCTTTCAAGGGCACCCTTGGAGTTCTTTCGATACTCTTCAAGGACAGGTTCGCATGAAATAAGCCTGAGCCTCTCTTTTGAATGTGGATTATAAAAATTGAAAAGTACTATATCTGTAAACCATCTTTTATGGTCTTCATGGGAATGGGTACCGAAGATGCCTTTAATCCCGGCAATGCCCTTGTACCCCAGATAGGGGAAAACAGGAGAGCCGCATTCAAGCAGGTATACATGGCCGTTTACGGTTATCATATACCCGCTGCTCTCTCCCATCATTGAGAAGGCGCTTGTATTCCCCACAACATCAATAATAATATCATGGCCCACAGTGCAGTATAGCTCCCTCAGGTTCAGATAGATGGATGTCCTATTCAAAACCGCCTGAATTTTCCCATTTATCAGGTAAATACAAGGTAATTGCAAGTAAAATCTAAATACTGACAGATAAAATACAAAAAATGGTGGATATCATTAAGCCCTGCCAGCTTCAGAATGCCTTGAGGCACCTGACATTATAGGTGAGTACGGGGTTATGTATGCCTTTGACCATTATCTCCCCAATTTTATCAGCCTCAACAATATCCTGTACGCTGCTGTATGTCCTCTGGCTGATGAGTATCTGACCTGCCTTTGCATTTGATTCCAGCCGGGAGGCCACATTTACCTGGTTTCCGATTACTGTATAGTCAAGCTGCATCTCTGAACCAATATTTCCTACGGTCATAAACCCGGTGTTTATCCCTATGCCCATGCCGAATTCATAACCGAAATACCTCCAGTCTTTTTTCAATTCCTCAGTCTTTTTCTGCATTTCAATGCCCATCATGACCGCCCTCTGGGCATGATCGGCCATGGGTACAGGATCACCTAAAAAGATCAACAGGCCATCGCCAATTATCTTGTTCAGTGTGCCGTCATACCGGTATACGATCTTTGTCATTTCTGAGATATAGTTCTGAAGCAGGCTGAACAGCTCTTCAGGCTCAAGGTTATCGGTAAATGTGGAGAAGTTTCTGATATCAGTAAACATGACTGTCATCATCTTTCTCCTTGGTGTTGCCCAGAGGGTATCACTGTTCGATAAAATCTTTTCTGCAACATTTGGTGAGAGATATCTCCTGAGGTTATTATATTTATTGAGTTCATCAATCTGTCTTTTTACCTTTTCCTCAAGTCCTTCATTGAGGACAAGCAACTCTTTTCTTGCCTTATCAAGCTCCTGAGTCCTTTCATCCACCTTCTGTTCAAGGGTAATGCTGTAATCCTCAAGCCGCGCCTTTGCCTCCTTAAGCTCTTCATTTACTATCTTCAGTTTATCATAGGCCTTGTTTCTAGCCTTGATATTCAGCCGGAGGTTGTTGATTGTATCCACAAGATGGGTCTCAGAATCCTGACCCTGCCTGCCTGCCCTGAATATCTGTAAGTTTCGTCTTAGCCATGAAAACCTGCCATAGGTAACATCAAGGACAAAATATGGAGAAGCAAATATCTCACCTTTTTTCAATATGATTCGGTCATCACCCCTGACAGTCTCAGTAATAAGTATAGCGCAGGGGTTTTTACCGTTTAACCGGTTGATTTCAAGCTCTGTGTATCTGCCAAGAAAAACCTCTTTTTCATTAAGCCTCTCTGACAACAGGACAATCTTTTTTCCAACGCTTTTTCTCACCCTGTCTATGGGATCTGTAACCCATAAATTGCCATCTTCCATACTTGCGTTAAGGTTAAAACCCCTGAATTCAGGCTCTTCATTCAGAAGGATAACAGGGTTATATGATTTTAATGGTTGTTTAATATCTGCGGCTGGCAGGTTCCAAACCGTTGGTATTGTGGAAATGATACCTCTTCTGTATGAATCAACAATAAATTCACGGTTAACATCTATATCACTGTGATATGAAACTTTGAGCAAGACCCTCATTTTTTTAAGGGTTTTATCATAGTATGGCGGGAGGATTACCTCAATATCCTTTGTATCGTTGATATTATAGTTGAAAAAGGGCACCCTTTTATAACCGTCATCAGGCCCGGCAAAGAACCTTACCATATAATCGAATCTTCCCCATGATTTCAGCATGGCAGAAGAAGAACCACAGTTAAAATAAAAAAATGGTTCTTCCGAAAGATCCTTTGCCCTTCTCATTATCCTGTGGAAATTGTCATAGGTTGTCCACTCATCTTCATTTAAAAAAAATGATTCAGGAGTGTCATACCTGTCTGCAGGAAAAGGCAGGTCATTAAAGAGTGAAGGGTGTCCCCCTGTCTTTTTTTGAAGGTAGGAGTAAACAATGCTTATATTTCTGTTACTTATACAATCTGTTCTGCTCATTTTCCCCTCTGAATTGTAAAAATACATGATGATTTTGCAACTAACATGCCATGTCGTAACATACTGTTATTATGTTTATTTTTCTAATTATTATGTAAAAATGCCCTTTATTAACTTCATATGTGCACAAGAAAATGTGCAAAAAAGGATATTTTTATAATTTAAAAAATAATATGGTTGACAGTATTACTGTTTTTATATTATCTCTTGGCCCGATCGGGACGTAGCGCAGTCTGGTAGCGCACCTGAATGGGGTTCAGGGGGCCGCTGGTTCAAGTCCAGTCGTCCCGACCAGCCTTCGCTTAAGCTACGGCTTGGCAGGCCAGTCTCCGATAATAGCTGGCTATATTTTGTCAAAGTTTAGCAAAAGCCACAAACAAGCATAGAAGGGGTAAATCCGGTTTTTCCCGGGTTTGCCCTTTTTTGTTTTCATGCCTTGAGTATAATATCACAGCCATTTAAATATCGAATTCCTCAGCAAACCTCTTTGACTTTTCTCTTCGCTCTTTCCTGAGCCTGGCCCTTTCAGGGGCTGTTTCATACAGTCTCTTTTCTATGTCACTCTCAGGAATAACCGGTGGTACCGGGTGTGGCCTGCCGTCATCTCCAATTGCAACAAATGTTAAAAAAGCGGTTGTGCATAAAAGCTTTTCACCGGTATAAAGATTTTCACCTAAAACCTTAACGAATACCTCCATGGAGGTATGACTTGTCCATGTTACAAATGCCTCCACGCATATTGCCTGACCTCTTTTGATTGGCTGGAGAAAATCTACAGAGTCTGTGGAGGCTGTAACCACATTTATTCTTGCATGCCTGATAGCGGATAACCCTGCCACCTCATCTATATGAGACATGGTTTTTCCGCCGAAGATGGTTCCATGGTTGTTTGTATCAGGAGGAAGGATCAAAGATGTCTTGGAAACAAATGAATCACTGGCCTTTTTCGGTTCCATATTTTATCGCCTCTGTAAGATAAATTGTATTTGGTAAGAATGATGCCTGTTTTACATCAAGCAGGGAAAAAAATACATAAAAACTTAATCGGGACACCTGATTTTCTTAATTCATAAAACTGCCCCATATATAAGTGTCAACTGATCAATAAAGGTTTGGTTATATGGTCATCAGTTTGATCCCTTTCTTAACAACCAAAATTGACAAAAGCAGTTTATGTGGTTATGGTTTGCCAGGAAAAACAAATGGAAAACATACAGGAAAACCAGACCAGGATCATACTGGACAGTATAGCGGACGGCGTATTTACCGTTGATTCGGATTGGCGGATAACCTCTTTTAACCGGGCTGCTGAAAATATTACAGGCATAGGTAAAAAGGATGCGCTTGGCCGCCATTGCTGGGAGGTATTCAGGGCCAGCATTTGTGAAAGCCATTGCGCTCTAAGGCATACAGTTCAAACAGGCGGCCCTGTGGTAAACCGCTCTATTTTTATCGTCAACTCAAATGGTGATCGTGTACCCATAAGCATTTCAACCGCTCTATTAAAAGACAACCGTGGGAAGGTGATAGGCGGGGTTGAGACATTCAGAGACCTTAGCCTTGTGGAGGCACTTAAAAAGGAACTTGATAAGAGCCATTCATTCTATGACATAATCAGCAAAAACAAGGAGATGCAACGTCTTTTCGGCATCATGGAGCAGCTTGCTGACAGCGATTCAACGGTTCTGATTGAGGGTGAAAGCGGAACAGGCAAGGAGCTCTTTGCAAAGGCGATTCATTCCATGAGTTCAAGAAGAAAGAGGCCGGTTGTTACAATCAACTGTGGCGCCATCCCTGATAATCTGCTTGAATCAGAACTTTTCGGATACAAGGCCGGGGCATTTACTGATGCAAAAAAGGACAAGGCAGGGCGCATTGCCCTTGCTGAGGGAGGGACCCTTTTTCTGGATGAAATAGGCGACATCTCCCCGGCTCTTCAGGTAAGGCTTTTAAGGGTTATACAGGACAAGACCTATGAACCCCTTGGGAGCACAAAGACTGAAAAGGCGGATGTCCGTTTTGTGGCTGCTACCAATAAAGAGCTTGAACGCCTTGTGAAGGAAAAGAGGTTCAGGGAAGACCTCTATTACAGGATAAATGTTGTCAGGCTTAAACTGCCTCCTTTAAGGGACAGAAAAGGTGATATCCCGCTTCTTGTCTCTCATTTTATAAAACGGTTTAACGAGTTAAAGGGTAAGCACATTTTGGGGCTAAAACCTGAAGTAATATCTCTGTTAATGTCTCACCCGTTTCCAGGCAATATAAGGGAGCTTGAAAACATACTCGATTATGCCACAGTTGTCTGCAAAGATGAATATATCGGCATTGAGCATCTGCCTGACTTCCTTGCAGGAACAGCAAGATCTTTGACTCCACCTGTAACCATTGTCAATACTGATATCAAAGATATGGAGCGAAACTATATATACAGCGCCCTTAAAAAAAACAGCTGGAACAGAAAAACAACAGCAAATTCTCTGGGCATGCACCCTACAACCCTCTGGCGAAAAATTAAGCAGATGGGCATTATCATGCCTGATCATGATGGAAGATCAAAAAACCTGGGGTAGTGCTGCAAATATGCAATGCTGCAATGTTTCAGTGTTGCATATTTGAAATAATACTGAAAGGCTATATTTTCTGTTAATACCTGGATTATCTAATTAATCCAGGATGATGCATATATTTAAGAACAGGTGTCTTTGTGGCATGATAAATGCTTTACCAATTATGGTGTTGAGTAATTTCCATTCAGGAAGAGGCATTATTAAAGTCTGAGGCAGAAATGGTTAAAAATGGCCTTGAGGCGATAGAAAAAAGGATTAACAACCTGAAAAACAGAATAGGATTTAAAACAAAAGGCATGTTAGACGGCATACCCGTGCATGATACACTTAAGCCGTGGGTGGCGACCAGCTCTCCATGCCTGCTATTTAATGTGATATAGTTATGAGAATCGCCATACCAGTATGGGATGATAAGGTTTCACCGGTCTTTGATACAGCCCTGAAATTATTGGTGGTAAATATCGATAATAACAGGGAGGAATCGAGGTTTTTTTATCCTATTGATGAAGAGGAGATTACCCAGAAATGTCACAGGATAAAAAAGCTTGAGCTTGACACCCTCATATGCGGTGCTGTATCACAGGCATTTCTCCAAATACTTCTTTCATCAGGTCTTGATGTTATACAGGAGATATCAGGCCCTGCTGAGGATGTACTCAAGGCGTATCTTGACGGGACCATATTTCAACCCCGTTTTTTAATGCCTGGATGCAGGAGATGGAAGCACAGGTGTTGTGGAAAAGGCAATATGGGCGCAGGGCTCAGGGGAAAAGGCATTGAAAGCAGGCATTGATGCAATTTTTAATTTAATGACCAGTTATTATGGATCTTGAAGATTCGAAATAAAGAAACAATTATGAAATTGTTTTAACCGACTTACTTAATATGGGGGTGTTTAAAAAGGAAATGTCAAACAATCAACAGAACCAGGGGCTTAAAAACTTTGATGCCCAGTCTCAACAGGATATGGAGATAGGCAAACGTCTTAAAAGGATAAAAAACAAGATACTTGTGATGAGCGGTAAGGGGGGGGTAGGTAAAAGCAGCGTTGCAGCATATCTTTCCATCAGCCTGGCAAAAAAGGGGTACAGGGTAGGGCTGATGGATGTGGATCTGCACGGCCCCAGCATCCCGAGAATGCTTGGAATAAATGCAAACATAGCCGTATCGCCTGTTACAGGAAAGGCAATCCCTATTGAACCTATGCCAAATCTGCAGGTTATTTCAATAGAATCCATTATGGGTTCTGACAAGGATGCTGCAACCATATGGCGCGGGCCTATCAAAATAGGTGTTATCAGGCAGTTTGTTTCTGATATGGACTGGGCTGAACTGGATTACCTTGTTATAGACTCTCCTCCAGGCACAGGTGATGAGCCCCTTACAATTGCCCAGACAATAAAGGATGCAAAGGCGCTTATAGTAACTACACCACAGGAGGTATCCCTTGCAGATGTGCGGAAATCAATTAACTTCTGCAGGCAGGTAAATATGGAGATGCTCGGCGTGGTTGAAAATATGAATGGCCTAAAATGCCCCCATTGTGGTGAAATAATCAACCTGTTCAAGTCAGACGGAGGGAAACATATGGCTGAAAAGGCCGGCATTAAACTTCTTGCAAGCCTGCCTATTGAACCCGAGGTTGTAAAACTTGCTGATGCCGGAAGGCTTTTAGAGCTTTTTGATAAGGGCATTGTTTTCAGTGATGAATTCAGTAAAATGGTTGAACAGATCATAAGCAGTACAGAAAATGCTTAACATGTGTAAGTTTAACAGGTAAAAAAACTTTCAGGTAAAATTGATGGATGAAGATGATTTACTAAAAATTATTAAAAATACAGATGACCCTATATATGCCGAATTGTTAAAAATTTACAGCCCTGAGGCTATAGAGAGGTGGATAGATCCTGACAATTTTGGGCCGATTGAAAATGCCGATGCTCATGCCTCGGTTAGTGGCAGGTGCGGTGACAGGATGGAGATATTCCTGAAAGTCAGTGGAGACAGGGTAATAAAATCATCATATATGACTGACGGGTGCGCATCAAGTAATATATGCGGCTCATTCGCAGCAGATATGGCCATGAATAAAGGCCCTGATGAAATTATTGAGATCACAGGAGAGGCTGTAATGGAAAGGGCTGGCGGTTTACCGGAAGAGGACAGGCACTGTGCATTTCTGGCTGCTGAGACCCTTCAGGCAGCGCTGGATGTATACATGAAAAAACAGAAGCAGTTGAAAGGATAATATTGTGATTATAAGTATTGCAAGCGGAAAGGGTGGGACAGGCAAGACAACCGTAGCAACCAACCTGGCAATATCCCTTTCTCAAATGGATGTAACACTTCTGGACTGTGACGTTGAAGAGCCCAATGCTCATCTCTTTTTAAGGCCTCAAATGGAATTAAAAGAGACTGTAACAACACCAGTACCTCAGATAGATGAGGGCAAATGCACCCTGTGCGGAAAGTGTAGTGAGATATGCCAGTTTAAGGCTATTGTGCGTATAGCAGATACCATGCTTACCTTTACTGACCTCTGCCACAGTTGCGGCGGATGCATGGAGGTCTGCCCTTCAGGGGCCATTTCTGAAACAGGGAGAGAGCTTGGGGTTATTGAAAAGGGGGTTAAAAACGGACTGAAATTTATACATGGCAGATTAAGGGTCGGAGAGGCCATGTCACCTCCCCTGATAAAAAAGGTGAGGAAGATGGCTGAAAGTAGCGGTCTCACAATAATTGATGCCCCTCCCGGTACATCCTGCCCTGTGATATCAGCCATGAAAGATACAGATTTTGTAATTCTTGTGACAGAGCCCACACCCTTCGGGCTTAATGACCTGAAACTCGCGGCAGGCGCTGTGAAAATCCTTGGCATACCCTGTGGTTTAATAATCAACAGATCGGACATGGGCGATGATAAGGTAAAAGGGTTTGCAACAGATGAAGGGATACCAATACTTATGGAGATCCCGTTTGATAGAAAGATAGCTGAATCATATTCAAGGGGTGAACTTATTGTGGAGAGCATCCCTGAATATAGAAAAAAGTTTATCGACCTTTACGATAATATCCAGAGTGTTGTTACTGCGGGGGAGGCTGACTTATGAAAGAGCTTGTTATTATAAGCGGTAAAGGTGGCACAGGAAAGACAAGCATGGTCTCAGCCATTGCATCTCTTGCACAAAATAAGGTCCTTTGTGACGCTGATGTTGATGCTGCTGACATGCATCTGATCATGTCCCCTGAGGTTATAAAATCAGAACCCTTTAAGGCCGGGTGTGAGGCGAAAATAGATAAGAATAAATGCACTGAGTGCGGTCTTTGCAGAAAACTTTGCAGATTTTATGCCATAAGTCCTGATTTTATAATAGACCCTATTGATTGCGAAGGATGCGGGGTCTGCTATTATTTTTGTCCGGAAAAGGCCATTACCTTTGAACAGAAAACCTGCGGTGAATGGTTTATCTCTGATACAAGACACGGGCCTATGGTGCATGCGAGACTGGGGATTGCTGAAGAAAATTCCGGTAAACTGGTATCCCTTGTGCGCAAGGAATCAAAAAGAATAGCGGAAGAAAGCGGTTTAGACCTTATCATAACAGATGGCGCCCCTGGTGTAGGCTGCCCGGTAATTGCATCCATTGGCGGGGCAAGCGCAGTGCTTATTGTTACAGAGCCAACAGTATCAGGTGTGCATGATATGAAAAGGGTAGCAGAATTGGCCTCATTTTTCAGGATACCTGCAATGGTATGTGTAAATAAATATGACCTGAACAAAGAAAAAACAGAAGAGATAAAATCCTTTGCTGAGACTCATGATATTAACTATGTGGGGCAAATACCATTTGATCCTGTTTTTACCAGGTCTATGGTGGATGCAAAGAATATTTTTGAATATGCACCTGATTCGGATGCGTGCTCTGAGGTAAAAAAGATCTGGAAAAGGGTGAGCGAAAGACTTGGTTGCTGAACAGATAATTTAATCATATAAAATATAATTTAGGAGGATTTGGATTATGGAAAATGGAAGAATAGCAGTTCCATCTATGGACAAAGGCGGTTTGGACGGACAGAGGGCAGGCCATTTCGGCCACTGTGATGTGTTCACGCTTGTAGATGTAAAAGATGGAAAGATTGACCAGGTAACAACAATTAGTAACAGGGAACATGTGCAGGGCGGGTGTATGGTTCCTGTGAACCTGCTAGCCGAGCACAATGTGAACGCCCTTGTTGTCGGCGGAATAGGAATGAGGCCGCTTATGGGTTTCAGACAGGTTGGAATCAATGTATACCATGACGCCACAAGACCGGAGATCAGGCCTGTTGTTGAGGACTTAATTGCGGGCAAGCTTCCGGTAATAAGTGATGACCAGGTCTGTGGCGGCGGAGGTGCACAATAAAATGAAGATAGCAGTTACATCACAGGGAAAAGAGTTGGATTCGCAGGTTGACCCCCGCTTCGGAAGGGCGGCATACATTATTGTTGTTAATTCTGACAATCTTGAATTTCAGGTAATTGACAATGATGCAAATGTAAACGCAATGAAAGGTGCAGGGATTCAGGCTGCAGGCAATGTGGTTAACAGCGGGGCGCAGGTGCTTTTAACAGGGAATTGCGGCCCCAATGCGTTCAAGGCTCTACAGGCCGGCAAGGTCGCTGTATCAAACAATGCATCAGGGACAGTGAGGGAGGCCGTTAAGGCATACCTTGACGGAAAACTGCCCCATGCTGACGACTCCAATGTTGAAGGGCACTGGTGATAAAAACAGGGCTCAAGGCACAAGGCTCAGGGCGCAAGGTGGAAAAAGTTGTACTGAGGCATTGTATTTATTGTTCAAATCTATATGTAAAAATATTTTTTGCGGGAGATTGTTATGTTTAAACTGCTGCTGGTCAGTAAAACCAGAGATGCTTTATCAGATTTTTGCTCTGGGTTGAGAGAAAATGACAGCAATGAACTCCTTTATTCAGATTCGGGTGAAGAGGCCATCAAGGTACTGAAACAAAACTCCTTTGATCTTGTAATCACGGATGAAGACGTTGGTGATATGTCAGGGCTTGAGCTTGCCAGAAAACTCATTACTGTGAGTCCTTTGACCAATTGTGTGGCTGTAAGCAGCCTCTCAGAAGAGGATTTTCATGAGGCAAGCGAGGGGCTGGGACTCATGACTCATTTGCCATTAAATCCTGGCACGTCCGAGGCAGATAATCTCCTCAAAAACCTGAGGCAGATCAAGGGGCTTGAATCAATCGGCTGCGGAAAGAGGTTTTCATGATACTTAAAGATATACTGGCATCACTCAACCATGATGCAGAGATAAAAGATATACGGATCGGCATTTTTCACACGGCTGTTCTCACACGAAATTGCGGGCTCGCGGCCTCCCTGCCAAGGGATGCCCTTAAACAGACCCCTCCACTGGTCGCATCTCCCGGCTTTCTTATGGATAGAACCGCCCGTGAACTGACAGACATGGTCTTTTCCGAAAGCATCCTGGAGGCTGCTATAGGCATGGCAGCCATTAATTCACTTATTGATATAGATGAGTCACGCTGCTCCGAATTAAATGCCAGTGAGATTATTGCTGAAAAAGGCAGGGGCAGGAATGTTGCTATTATTGGTCATTTTCCATTTATCCCAAAAATAAGGGAGATTGTACAAAATCTCTGGGTAATAGAAAAAAATCCACAGCCAGGAGATTATCCTGAGGAAAAGGCAAAAGAGCTTATCCCTGAAGCCGATGTACTGGCGATTACAGGCACAGCCATAACAAACCACACTATTGAAGAACTTTTAAGATTAAAAAACAAAAATACATATACAATAGTTTTAGGTGACTCGGCTATTCTTTCACCTGTGCTTTTTGATTATGGTGTGGATGCGATCGCCGGGACAAAGGTACTTGACCCTGATCTTGTCTTGAGATGTATTAGCCAGGGGGCAAACTTCAGGCAGATAAAGGGAACCAGAAAACTTATCATGTTAAAGGGTTAAAAATATGGCCAATATTTATGACGAAATAAGGGCGCGTGCCCTCAAGATTATAGATAAAAACCTTCTAGAGAAAAATATCACTGTAAAGGCCCGTGCATTAACAATTGAAGAGGCAATCGGCAACCCTGAAGCGGACGATTTCCCGCTAATGAAGGGTAAAGAAAGGCTGATGCAGGCAGAGATCAATGGATCATGTGGTCAGGCATTTACTGACCAGTATGGTAATTTTGAAGGCAAGCTCAAAGATATACTGCTGTCAGACCTGACAAACAATTTCCGCATGGCCATATTTATTGCCTCTATAAATGCGGCATTGAGGCACATGGGGCTAATTAAAGGCACCATCCATTGCAGGGATAAAGAGCCTGAAGAGTGCGCAGGAGAGCTTGTAAAAAAGATAAAGGAAGAATATGGCACCCCCAGGATATTACAGATAGGGTTCCAGCCCCGCTTTGTAGAAGTGCTGTCAGGAATCACTGAGCTACGTGTAATTGACCTTGATAAAGACAATATCGGTACAAAAAAGTTCAATACAACTATTGAAGGCCCTGAAAAGACAGATGAGGCAATCGAATGGGCGGATCTCCTGTTCGTTACAGGGACAACAGTTGCAAACGGGACAATCGTAAAGTTCCTGAATAAAAAGCCTGTTTTATTTTACGGGACCACGATTGCAGGGGCAGCTTATCTTATGGGGTGGGACAGGTTCTGCGCAAAGGGCAGGTAGACACTAAATCATCTCAAGCTCTTCTTCCCTTAGCTCCCTGATTTCATCCCTGATTCGGGCTGCCTCTTCAAACTCAAGATTAGCGGCAGCCTCCTTCATCTTCTTTTCAAGCTCCTTAATTGTCTTTTTGATCTCATCAGGGCTAAAATATTTCAGTGCCTTTTCAGAAACTGCCGGCACTGTCACATAGTCAGCCTCATAAATGGAGCCGAGCACATTATCTATATTCTTTGCAATGGATTCAGGGGTGATATTATTCTCAACATTGTATTTAAGCTGTATCTCTCTTCGCCTGTTGCTCTCATCAATCGCCCTTTCCATTGAACCTGTCTTATGGTCTGCATAAAGGATAACCGTGCCATTCAGATTCCTCGCTGCCCTGCCGCATGTCTGGATAAGGGATCTCTCTGACCTTAAAAACCCCTCCTTGTCAGCGTCCATTATAGCCACAAGAGATACCTCAGGGATATCAAGCCCCTCTCTCAGAAGATTGATACCTATAAGCACATCAAATAGACCAAGCCTCAGGTCTCTGATTATCTCCATCCTCTCGATAGTCTTTATATCTGAATGCAGATATCTGACCTTTACTCCAAGCTCAGAGTAAAATTCGGCAAGATCCTCTGCCATCCGTTTGGTAAGGGTTGTTACCAGAACGCGTTCATTATTTTTTACCCTTTCTCTTATCCTGTAAAGCAGATCGTCAACCTGATCCTTTGCCGGGATAATAATAATATCAGGGTCAATCAGGCCGGTCGGCCTGATTATCTGCTCGGTTATGGCCTCGCCTTTTTCAAGCTCATATGGCCCGGGTGTAGCAGAAACATACACTGTCTGATTGAGCCTTTCATTAAACTCTTCAAACTTGAGGGGCCTGTTATCAAGCGCTGATGGCAGGCGGAACCCGTAACTTACGAGAGTCTCTTTTCTGGATCGGTCTCCACGGTACATCCCGCCTATCTGCGGGACCGTGATATGGCTCTCATCAATAAAGAGCAGAAAATCCTTTGGGAAATAGTCAAGGAGCGTCGGAGGGGCCTCGCCCCGTGACCGGCCCGTAAGGTGCCGTGAATAGTTTTCTATACCGTGGCAGTAGCCCATTTCGATCATCATCTCCAGATCAAAAAGGGTGCGTTCCTCAATACGCTGCGCCTCGATAAATTTATTGTTATTTCGAAATTCCTCTACCCTCTGCTTCATCTCCTCCCTTATACCCTTTATGGCCTTGTCCCTTATTTCAGCGGATGTTACATAATGGGTTGCAGGATAGATGGTGATCCTGTTAAGCTCTCCCTTGACCTTTCCGGTAAGCGGGTCAATCACCTGAATGGCCTCCACTTCATTACCCCAGAAGGTTATCCTTATTGCCTTATCCTCTTCATAGGCAGGAAAGATATCAAGTATGTCACCCCTTACCCTGAACCTGCCCCTGTAAAAATCAAAGTCACCTCTTTCATAATAGATCTCAACCAGCTTTTTTACTGCGGTATCCCTGGATAGTTTGTCGCCCTTTTCTGCATATAGGATCATATCGTGATATGCCTCAGGGGAACCAAGGCCATAGATGCAGGAGACACTGGCAATGATAATGACATCATCCCTGTCAAGGAGTGACCTTGTCGCCGAATGCCTCATCTTGTCTATGTTTTCATTGATACTTGAGTCCTTCTGGATATAGGTATCTGACTGGGGGATATATGCCTCAGGCTGGTAATAGTCATAGTAACTCACAAAATACTCAACCGCATTTTCAGGAAAAAGATTCTTGAATTCGCCATAGAGTTGAGCAGCCAGGGTCTTGTTAGGTGCCATAATGAGTGCAGGCTTCTGCACACTTTCTATTACATGGGCCATTGTGAAGGTCTTGCCTGAACCTGTAACACCAAGCAGCACCTGATGTCTCAGGTTATTTTTTATGCCCCTGACAAGATCAGAGATGGCCTGTGGCTGATCCCCGCATGGTTTGAGGTCTGAAACGATTTTGAACATGGGAGATCCTTAATTTGAAAATTTCGAAATTAATGAGGCAAATATAAAATTATGATTGAGAGAGTCTAATAGCAGGTGCAAGGCGCAGGGCGCAAGGCACAGGGTAAAAGCCTTTTCTTGCGCCTTGCGCCGAATCATATATCTTTTCGCCATTTGGTGACGCCTTCTTTATCTTCCAGTACAATGCCCATCTCTTTTAGTCTGTTTCTTATCTCATCCGCCTTTGCCCACTCTTTCTGAGCCCTTGCCTCTTTCCTCTGTTTAATTAGCTCCTCAATCTCTGATTCATTAATGTCAGAGGGCTTTTCCATTCGGGAGATAAAATCTGATGGGTCGGAATTCATTATCCCCAGGACAGCCCCGGCCCGGTAAAACGCATCTATCTCTTCTTTGAGCTGATTAATGGAACCTTCTGAGGGGTTGGTGCCAGCATCATCCAGCATGCGGTTTAAATCCTTGATCTTATCAAATATCAGCCCTGTCACACCTGCTGCATTCAGGTCATCATCCATATAGTTAATGAATCTGTTTAAAAACTCATTTTTATGTTCACCTGCTATCAGGCCCTGAATCCGTGATGAATAATTATTTTTGTTTGGCCCTGTAAACTGTTCAGCCCTTTGAAGTGTACGATATATCCTGATAAGGCCTGATTGGCAGTCAAGCACATCCTTTCTGGAAAAATCAAGAGGGCTCCTGTATTGTTTAGACTGGAGAAAGAATCTCAAGACCTCAGGGTGATAATCACGAAGGGCATCCTTGATAAAAATAAAATTGCCAAGGGATTTGGACATCTTTTCCGACTCTACAGTAAGAAAACCATTATGCACCCAGTAGCGGGCAAACTCCCCGCCTGTTGCGGCCTTTGACTGTGCCCTCTCATTTTCATGATGAGGGAATAGAAGATCCTGCCCACCGCCATGTATGTCAAAGGTGCCACCTAAAAAGTGATTGCTCATTACAGAACACTCCATGTGCCAGCCGGGTCTGCCATTGCCCCAGGGGCTTTCCCACATGGGTTCTCCCGGCTTGGATGGTTTCCAGAGTGTAAAATCCATCGGATGACGTTTTTTTTCATTGATCTCTATACGGCTCCCTGCCTTCATCTCATCAAGTTTTCTACCTGAAAGTCTGCCGTAGTCCTCCAGCTTTTCAACCGCATAAAAGACATCACCATCAACCTCATATGCAAACCCTTTGTCAATCAGGACCTGGATCATCTCGATCATGTTACCTATGAATTCGGTTGCCCTGGGTTCCATATCCGGCTTCATCACATAAAGGGCCTTCATGTCTTCATAGAATGAATCAATATATTCCTGCGCAAGGGTAGCAGTATCCTTTCCAAGCTCATTTGCCCTGTTGATAATCTTGTCATCCACGTCAGTAAAGTTTCTCACATAGGTTACAGATATCCCCCTTGCCCTGAAGTACCTTACAAGCACATCAAAAACAATCGCTGAGCGTGCGTGCCCTATGTGAGAGTGATCATATACTGTAACGCCACATACATATATCCCTGCCCTGCCTTCAACAAGGGGGATAAATTCCTCTTTCTGCCTGTTTGCAGTGTTGTATAACTTCATTTTATTAACCTGTTTTTATTTTTAAAAATAAAGATCAGGATTTAGCTGATCTTGAATATTAAACTCTTATCCTAAACCGTAGACCTCAAACCTTAAACCGTTCTAATCAGACTAACAACCGCGTATGCCTCCATGCCCTCACCCCGACCTGCAAAGCCCATTCCCTCGGTTGTTGTTGCCTTTATATTTATAGAGCCTTTTTCAACTGCAAGTATAGGAGCCAATCTGTCCTTCATGGCCTCTATGTGGGGAGATATTTTTGGCTGCTGTGCTACAATGGTGCAGTCTACATTATTTATCAGATAACCATCTTTCTCCACCATTGACATGACATTCTTTAACATAAGGAGACTGTCAATATCCTTATAAGCAGAGTCTGTATCAGGAAAGTGTCTGCCAATATCTCCGCGCCCAAGCGCACCTAGTATCCCGTCCATTATTGCATGGACAAGCACATCGGCATCAGAGTGTCCTAGAAGCCCCTTGCCCCAGGGTATATTTACTCCACCCAGTATCAATCTTCTGCCCTCAACCAGGCGGTGAACATCATATCCGAAACCTATGCGGAACATACAAGACTCCTGGTATACCTGTTAATTAATGGCACGAAGTGCAGCTTCCGCCTGAGCAGGAAGAGCAGCCTGATGAGGATGATTTTGAAGGGGAAGAAAAATCTCCACCGCCTTTATCCCCGCTCTTGAAACTGCATGCGGAGATCTTACGCTTTACCTTTCTGGTGTTACATTTAGGGCATGTGACCGTATCCTCTCCAAGTACAATACACTCAAATTCTTCATTGCACTTTGTGCATTGATATTCATAAATAGGCATTTACATTCCTCCCTGGAACAAAATATGATCCACTAGTTTGCAGATAATGTGCCCGGCCAAAATATGGCTCTCCTGTATCCTGGCGGTTCTCTCACTCGGGACAATAAGAGAAAGATCACTCACATCCTTCAGTTTTCCGCCGTTGCATCCGGTAAGTGCAGCCACATAAATGCCCATCTCACTGGCTGCCTCTGCTGCGGATATTACATTCTGTGAATTGCCGCTTGTGCTTATTGCAAGGAGGACATCTCCTTCAAGACCGATAGCCTTCACCTGTTTGGTGAAAATATCATTAAAAGAATAATCATTACCTATGCATGTAATAATGGAGGAATCTGTGGCAAGAGAGATGGCCGGAAGGGGAGGCCTCTCCATTTCGAGCCGGTTGACAAATTCAGCGGCAATATGCTGCGCATCAGCAGCGCTGCCGCCATTCCCGCAAAGCATCAGCTTCCGGTCACTGGTAAATGCGGATGCTATTTTTCTGGCGAGGGTGATCAGGTCATTATAGCTCTCTTTGACAAACTGCTCCTTTACTCTTACACTCTCCTGAACAATATCTTCTATTATATCCTTCATTATGCCTCCATGCCTCCCTGCCTCATGCACCGGTTTTATTCAGATTATTAATACAGGCTGCTACAGTCTTAAGTTCCTTTTCCTGTATTGTCCTTACATCAAGAAGTACGCTCTCCTGTTCAACCCTTACTATAATGGGAGGGGTGCAGGATTTTAATGCCTCACTTATATCATGTGCACTCATTTTATCAGGGTTAAGCCTGATTAGACGTGTGGGGAGTTCCAGCAGTGGCAATGCACCGCCTCCTATCTTTGATGTGCCGTTTATCATGTCGACCCTGAAGCTTCCCCCATCCTTTACCAGTATCATGCGATAGAGCCTTCCTGCCTTTGATTTGAGGCTCTCATATGACCGGCATATCATACTAAGTGTAGGGATTGTCTCAATGGCCTTTTGCTCATCCCTGTATATGTTCAGTGTCTCTTCAAGGGCTGCAAGTGTAAGCTTATCTATTCTCAGTGCCCTGTTAAGCTGGTTTTTACGAATTTTTTCGACAAGCTCCTTTTTGCCGATTATTATCCCTGCCTGCGGGCCCCCAAGCAGTTTATCACCGCTAAATGTTACAATGTCCATACCCTCGTTAACCACCTGCTGAACTGTTGGTTCCCATTGATAACCATATTTTGAAAGATCAATAAACGAGCCGCTCCCAAGATCTTCGATAACAGGGATATTGTATTTCCTGCCCAGTTCAACAAGCATTGATCTCTTTACCTCCTCATGAAAACCTATTATCTGGAAGTTACTTTTATGCACCTTTAATATTGCGGCTGTTTCATTAGTTATTGCCCCTTCATAATCATTTAGGTGGGTCTTATTGGTTGTTCCAACCTCAATCATTTTTGCCCCGCTTTTTTTCATGACATCAGGTATCCTGAAAGAGCCTCCTATCTCTACGAGTTCTCCCCGTGATACAATAACCTCACGCTCTTTTGCCAGTGTCTCAAGGGTAATAAGTACAGCTGCAGCATTATTGTTTACCACCATTGCCGCCTCTGCTGAGGTCAGCTCTTTTAAAATACCCTCCACATGGGTATATCTGCTGCCACGTTTTCCCCTTTCCAGGTCATATTCCAGATTGCTGTAGCCGCTGCTTACATCAATTAACCTTTTGATAACCCTCTCTGCCAATATCGACCGGCCAAGATTCGTATGAAGCACAACACCTGTAGCGTTAATTACATTGCGAAGGCTCGGTCGTGACAGGTGTTCGAGCCTTTTTACAATCCTGCTTACGATGTTTTCCGGATCAATCGCATTGCTATCTTTTGATATGTCACCCTTTTCTATGCCCTTTCTTGTTTCAGACAGTATCTCATTTATTGCCCGCAGGATAAGGGTTCTGGGGTAGCTCTCTGCAATATCTTTTATTCCTGGGCTATCAAGCAGCCGGTCAACCGCCGGTATCATCCTGTATAATTCTGCCCTGTTATCTGTCATTTTTTTTAATTGGCCTGCTCCCTGTTTATTAATATTTTAATCTTTTTGTTGCAAAATTTTGAAAGCATGATAAAAGGTTAAAAATTCTGGTGGGTGTAGCTCAGCTGGTAGAGCACTGGGTTGTGGCCTCAGATGCCGCGGGTTCGAGCCCCGTCACTCACCCCATCAACAAAAGAAATTTCAGGGAGCTTATGCTCCCTTTAATTTTTTCAGAACCATACTTTTAAACCTTATAACTACTGTACCCTGCAAAATTTCTCAATTTTATCAAAAGCATAACTTAGTTAACACATTTTTTTTCTGTTTTAAAGAACAAAGAATACAAGTTCTATAATTTTGGTATTTATAAGAAAGATAAAAAAGGACTGAAATAGGAATCGCCCCTCGATCCAGGGGGAGGTGAAACATGGGATCAAGGGGCGATGTTAAAGGCTATTTATCAGGAAACTATCTTAATATCTCCATGTGCATGCAGAATTGACCTTTATCCAGTAACCATAACCGGGCTTCAAAGATGTCAGGTCACTGAAATTCGGGTTCTCAGGGTCATAAACCTTCCACTTGCCATCCTGATATGTCCAGATGCTGATTACATTATTAAGGATTGAAGATATTGCCTGTGGCATATTCAGAATCGACGCTGAATTCAACCCTACAAGGTTCCATCCCTGTGAAAGGTGCACCCCATCTACTGGCACAGTCTCCGGGATATATAATTCAGCATTGCCACGCATATTCAACCAGAGACCCTGACCCGGTCTTACTTCAAGAAGGGTGCTGGTATTTGGGGTCTCAGGATTATAATGCTTCCATACACCATCAACATAAGCCCATATGGTTACCACATCATCCATGATTGGGCCAAGGGCATCTTCAATAGGGGTATTCTCAGCAACATTGGGTAAGGAGATGAGGTTCCAGTTGCTTGATGTTGAGATAAACATGCCGGGAAAAGAATTGACCTCATTTGAAAAGTCACTTTCAAGGCCGGCCTCATCAACAGCGGTTACCGCAAAATAGTATTTCTGCCCATCATCAGGTATATCAGTCGTATACTCATTAGTTAACCCGATATTGCCGCTGTTATCAGTATAATTGCCCGAGCTATTTCCCCAGTAGACAATATAATGGCTCAGGTCGGGTTCGCTGTTGGCTTCCCATGTGAGGGTGATCTCACGGGCAGCAACAGATGTTACAAAAAAAACAATAAAGAGGATTGAAAAAACCTGGATAAAACCTTTGACTAAAAAGCGAATTGCAGAATTATTATGTTCCATATTGGCACCTCCCAGTGTCTGTGCTTATCAGCCTTTGGCCGAATCAGCACTCAGTGGTGCCAACCCGCCCGGCAACCTCGCAACCATGTCCCCCATTTTGTTTCAAGGGGATTTAGGCCGACGGCTTTGCGTCCCGCCCTTTCGGACGGTTTGCTCTTATCAAGCGACTCAATCTCTATATAAGCAATTCATATGCCAATAGTAGTTGTTTTGCAGAAATAGCTGCATTGCATCGATATGATTAGATTATTTTGCATTTGTGTATTTTAAAAATTGAAATGGGGTGCCTAAAAGATTATACAAAATAAGACATGAGTATAATATTTTTTATACAAGAGAGGGATTCTTACTGAATTCAGTAGATCAGTGTGTCCATACACAGGCATTTTTGACATTTATCCAATAACCAGGTCCCGGATCCATTTTCTGAAGGTCGCTTAAATAGGGATTCAGTGGATCATAAACCAGCCATCTACCCTCCTGATAGGTCCATATGCTTATTATATTTCCATGAATTTTAGAAATGGCATCATGGATATCCTGGGATTCAGGCAAAGCAAATCTGACAAGGTTCCACCCCTTTGCGAGATAAATACTATTAAATGTTTTGGGCATAAAGGCTATGGTTTCACTATTTCGCATATTTAACCAGAGCCCTTGCCATGGTTTTATTACTGTAAAGGTCCCATAGCCTGGATAAGATGGGTATGCCCGCAATGTTCCGTTTTCATATGACCATATATTGATTATACTGCTCATAATCGGACCAAAGGCTTCTACCACAGAGATGTTTTCCGATATATCTGGAATAGAAATGAGGTTCCAGCCACTCTTTAAAGAAAATACAACGGAGCCTGTATTCACCTCATTTGAAAAATCACTTTCAAGACCTGATGTATCAACCGCGGTAACTGCAAAAAAATATATCTGATCATCATCGGGGATTCTGGCTATATATTCAATTACCAGGCCGATATTCCCGCTGTTATAAGTATACACTCCCGGTTCTACACCCCAGTAAACTATATAATGGCTGAGGTCTGGTTCACTGTTTGCTTCCCATGTAAGGGTAACTTCACGGTCGATTGCGTAAACTTTAAAAGAGAATAAAATCAACAAAAAGAAAAAGGCGAATGTTAAAAAAGTACTAAAGAGGCGATCAGATTTTTTCAAATACATAAAATTTCCCAGTTAGTCTGTTTCAGATCAAGAATGATGTATGCTTTATTAAACAGGCCAGTTTCAGCCCTTTTAAGCCACTTGTCATCATCAAAAGAATCAAACCAATATGATGCAAATTCTATTCCTTTTTTTATTTTCAGCGAATTCTCCATATAATCCGCTGAATTATTTACTTTTAATTTTTTTAATTACTTCCTGGCAGGTTGTATAACCAGGTATTTTTGTACCTGATTTCATGCAGGGGCACTGTATATTTTTCCCTGCATTTTCTCCTCAAACCATGCACACCTTAAGGAGAATTTTTCAATATGTAAAGTATTTTTTATAAAATTTTTTTATGCATGGGTTTAAAGGGAAAAAATACCATGATTCACCTTTTCCAGGGTGAATCATGGTATTTAAGCTATTAATAAAATATCATATAAGCTTAGCAATCAGGTGCTCAGACACCTCTTTAACCCCTGGTCTCCCATCCAGTTCAATAACCTTAGGTACCCCATTATTTGTTGCAGAAAGGTTTTTATAGTAGTTTACCGCGGCCATGGTCCCTGTTTTCGTGTCATAATAAATATCATGCCTTTTATCGATTGCCGCCTCATCCTGATCATCAGACCTTGCCTTGAGCCCACCTCCGCAGATGCGACATTTATCACCATCTGGTTTTATGGCATCTATAAATATATTATTTGGATGATTGTTGTCATTTTCACAGAGTCGCCTCCCCATTATCCTCTCTTTGGCGGTCTGTCTCGGTAGCACCATTTCAATTACTATATCAAGCGTAATACCCTCTTTTTTTAAAGATCTGTCAAGCTCTTGCGCCTGTGTAAGATTTCTCGGGAAGCCATCAAGTAGCCATCCATTTTTACAGTCATCTTTCTTGATTCGGTCAAGAATCATTGGGATGGTAATGCTGTCAGGCACCAGCTCTCCCCTGTCAATATAGCCCTTTGCCTCTTTGCCAAGGCTTGTACCTTTCTGGATATTTTCCCTGAAGATTACACCTGTTTCAATATGAGGGATATTCAGCCTGTTCTTAACAATAGCGCCCTGGGTACCCTTTCCGCTGCCATTTGGTCCGAAGAAAAGAACTTTCATGATTATGTCTCCTTTTGGTTTTTTCATAGGATTATTTTATATTCCGAATAAAGTCAACACTGTAAAGTCAGGGCAAAACAGGTGATATCTCTTATAAGGGTTTCAATAAATATTCTTGACTTAAATCCTGCTCCGCTCTATAGAATTCTGCCAATTTAGATTTGAGATACATTATTTGTTATATCGGTGAATTATGATAATAAATCCATGCACTAGTTGTGGTGCCTGCTGTGCACTGTTTCGCGCCTCCTTTTACTGGTCAGAGACATCGGAATTTACCCCCGGGGGTGTCCCTTCCCATTTAACTGTAAAGATAAATGATTTCATGGTAGCAATGAAAGGGACAGATAAAACGCCCCCGCGCTGTGACTGTCTTGTCGGGGAGATCGGGCAGAGTGTCTATTGCAAAATCTATGAAAACCGCTCCTCTGTATGCAGGGAGTTTAAACCTGCCTGGGAAGATAATCTCCCTTCACCAAGATGTGATTATGCACGAAGCGTCTGGGGGCTTGAACCTCTCACCCCTGATTCCTGGAGATCACCTGAAGGTTACCCCAAGGCTGCATGATTTACCGGGCTCGCAGATATAAAGAGATGTGATAAGATATGTCCCATTCCCTCTTTCAAGGCCCGGGACATGGTATCATTTATATTTAACACTTCAGATAAAAAAATCTGATTTATCAATAGGATATAAATACCTTGACACATAGATGGATTTTCCATATATCTTGAAAAGCAGTTAAAACCCTTGTCAGATATTAAAGATTATGAATATTTATGGCAGCCCTTTTCATAAAATAAGGATACATAGCTGTCAGATATTCAGGGATAAACCTGTAAAGAATGAGATAAAAGGAGATTAGGGAGATGCTTACAAAAAGACAAAATCTATTGGAAACAATAAGAGGAGGAAAACCGGACAGGTTTGTAAATCAGTATGAAGCCCTGGCATGTCAGGATACCATGTTCGGCATGATCATGGGTGACCCTGTCAGTGCAGGAAACCCATCCCCTGGGCCAGGCCAACAGGCTGTTAACGGCTGGGGTGTCACAATAAAGTGGCCAGCAGGTCTACCCGGGCCATTTCCTGTGCATGATGCTGAACATAAGGTCATAAAGGACGTAACAAAATGGCGGGATGTTGTAAAATCACCAAGACTTGACTTCCCGGATTCAGAGTGGGAAAAGTATAAACCTTCTGTTGAGGCCATCGACAGGAAAGAGGTATTTGCTACAGTATTTATAGCCCCCGGCATATTCGAGCAGACCCATTATCTTATGGGTGTGGATACTGCCCTTATGAACCTGGCTCTGGAACCTGAGGCCATGAAGGATCTAATTGACTACATCACAGAATGGGAACTCGGTTATGCAAAGCTTCTTTGTAAACATTTTAAACCGGATTGTATATTCCACCATGATGACTGGGGCAGCCATACCTCATCTTTTATGTCACCTGATATGTTTAATGAGTTTTTTGTTGAATCCTACAAAAAGATATATGGCTATTACAAGGCAAACGGTGTTGAGCTTATTGTTCATCACAGTGATGCATATGGCGCAAACCTCGTACCATATATGATAGAGATGGGAATCGATATCTGGCAGGGATGCGTTACAACCAATAAGACACCTGAGCTGGTTAAAAAATATGGTGGAAAGATCTCCTTTATGGGTGATATTGATAACGGCGTTGTTGACCGTGAAAACTGGTCAAGGGATTTAATTGCCAGAGAGGTAAGAAGGGCCTGCGAAACAAACGGGAAACTCTACTTCATTCCAAATACAACAATGGGCGGCCCTATGAGCACATACCCCGGTGTGTATGAGGCTGTTTCCGAGGAAATAGACAAGATGAGCAAAGAGATGTTCTAATTCATCCCTGTATGACTGTATTTAAAAAAAAGGTCAGGTCTTTTGATAAGGCCTGACCTTTTTTATATGTATCAAAGGTTCGTAAATATAAGGAAAGGGGCATTAATATGATTCTTGCAGCTAATCTCATCTGGTTTGTGTTTGGAGGGGGCTTTTTTGCATGGCTTGGCTGGATTATCTGCGGGTCTATCCTCTGCTGCACGGTTGTTGGTATTCCCTTTGGTATTGCGGCCTTCCGGATAGCCGGGTTTTCAGCTTTCCCTTTTGGTAAGGAACTTGTAGATGCAAGGGAGTTGGGTGAAGAGAGGATTATAGGGACAGGTCTCGCCAATTTTTTATGGATTATACTTGCAGGTATATGGCTTGCCATCGGTCATATACTGGCCGGGATAGGCTGTTTTTTATCCTTCATTTTGATATTTCCCATTTTTTTCGGGATTGCCCATTTTAAACTGGTAGAGGTATGCTTTTCGCCACTCGGAAAAAGAGTCATAAACAGATATTGACCCATTAATCAGGGCTTAACATGAATATTAAGGATGCCAGGTTTACCGGGGTATATCTTGCCTGAAGTAAATGAGTATAAGGAGCTAACATGAAAAAATTATTGATCTGTTTTGCTGCGGGGTCTCTTGGTGGTCTTGTAATGAGCCTTGCAGTGTGGGCAGCCGATTACTCTGGCATTACCAGTTCTCTTGGTGTACGCATAGCCCCGGCGCTTGCCCTTCCATGTCTTTATCAGCGTATAGTATGGGGAGGTATCTGGGGCTTTCTGTTTCTTGTTCCCATACTTGGTTTAAAGGCATTTTCCAGGGGGACACTTATCAGCCTGTTTCCGACCCTTGTACAGCTCTTTTATATCTTTCCCTATAAAACCGGTAATGGCATGGCGGGCATAGAACTTGGGCTTCTTACACCTGTCTTTGTACTTGTCTATAACTGGATATGGGGTGTTGTGACATCTGCAACTATAAAAATTGCAAGATAGGATTTCAGCTTTTTAGAATATGTGTAAAGAGTCATATAAGGGAGATCTTTAATATCTCCTTTGTTTCTGGTGTCACCTTGAAACGGTCATCAATTCGGTAACCTCCTACCCAGATGATTCGATCATCTTTTAAAATGACAGGGATCTGCTTCCTTACATCAGCAGGGATTTTCAGGTCTATAAAAAAATCCTTTAGCTTCCTGTGTCCTTTCATCCCGAGAGGTATGAACCTGTCGCCAGGTCTGAAATTTCTTACAGTAAGCGGGTACGAAAGCAGTTCTTTATCAAGCATGGCAACATCTGCGCCTGCCTTAATAATATCCGGGCTGTTAACTGTCTCCTCTATAACAATTGTTCTTCCAATCTCCTTGATACTGGTCTCTCCACTGGATCCCAACTCATAACAGAATGAATCAGGGCAGGATCTCCTGTATGAAAAAATAAGGGAGTTATACTCCTTGCGGGTAATAACGTTACCTGGCAGATTCATAATTATATTGGGTTTGGGGTTATGAAGGAGATCAAATATCTCCTGCACATGATCCGATTCAATGCCATACATGCTGTTATTATATCTTTTAACAATACCCCTGATTATCCTTTTAATAAGGGCATGGTGTAGTAGCTTAACCGACCTGATATCAACCAGGTATTCATCATTATCATTTTTTTTAAGGTTGTCTTTAATCCATTCATCTGCCCATGTTTCAACAAGGCTGTTTTCTTCCCTGAGATGATCTGAAAGGCGTCCGAGCATCTCAATCAATTCAGGCTGATAACTGGTCATCTCCGGTATCAGTACCTGTCTGATCCTGTTTCTTGTAAACCGTGTATCACTGTTGGAGCTGTCAACAGCATACCTGAGCTCTCTCTCCTCAAGATACCTTAGAATATCCTCTCTACTGGTCTCTATAAGGGGCCTGATAATTCTATTATCCCTTACAGGCGGAATCCCTGAAAGCCCGGCAACACCGCTCCCCCTTAACAGCCTCATTAACACGGTTTCTGCCTGATCATTGAGGTTATGCCCCATTGCGATCCGGTCGGCATTATATCTTTTCCTTACCCTTTCAAAAAAATCATACCTGAGTTCCCTTGCCTTTTCTTCAAGGGATGAAGCGGTCAAATCAAGACCTGATGCCTTTTCGGTCTCAGAGGGTAGATTCAATGATCGTGCATACTTACATACAAGGGCGGTTTCAAAAGGGTCTTCCAGAGGTCTGAGACCATGTTCAAAATGGGCGGTTATAAGAGTTATATCCAGTTCATTTGCAAGAGCGGCAAGTATGTCCAGGAGACATATGGAGTCTGCCCCACCTGAAACGGCAACTATGACCCGATCTCCCTTCCGGATCATATTGTACCTTGAGATGGTCTTTTTCACCTGGCTAAGTATTCGTTTCACTTGCATAGAATCACGCATAAAATAAACAGCCCCGAAGCCATTACAAGATTTTATAAAATATCTGCATGAGCTGCGGGGCATGACAAAAAGAATTTAGAGCTAACCCTGTTTATTAAACCTCTCCCTTAAAACCGAAGAGCAGTTAAAGGTTATAACCTTTCTTTTGCCCAGAATAAGATCATCACCTGTTGCCGGGTTTCTGCCTCTGCGCTCTTTTTTATTTTTTATGCTGAATTTGCCAAAACCTGAAATCAGCACATCTTCACCATTTTCCAGATTTCTTTTTATGATCTCCAAAAGGTTTTCAAGCATCTGTATTGCCTTTTTACGATTAAAACCAATTTTTACCAGATTTTCTACAATCTCTGTTTTTGTTAATGACATCTCTTCTCCTGAAATTCATACTGTTATTCTGTCTGATATTTTTAAACTATGTTCTTTACTGTTAGGGCAAGAATATGATATTTCTGTTAACATATTGCATTTATGAAGTAAATAGAACTTTTAAAATTAAACTAAAATGGCTGTCTGAAACAGTATTAAATTCAAATGGACAGGGAGAGAAATGGGCTCTGAAAACAGAAAGTTTACACGCTTTTATTATAGAATGAAGTCTGAATTATCTGTCAACGGCTGTATATACAAGATAGAAGAGTTAATAAATCTCAGTATAGGCGGGTGTCTGCTTCCTACAAGCATCACCGCAAATACCGGTGACAAATGCCTGCTGAAAATAATGCTCGGAGATAATGACGAGGCCCCTGTTGTTTCGGTAGAGGGCAAGATAGTAAGGATTGATGATATAACATCTGCTATTGTGTTTACAAAGATAGACCCTGAGAGCCTTGACCATCTGCACAGCATTGCCATGTATAATGCCTCTGATCCAAAAAAGGTAGAACAGGAGATAAAAAAACATCCCGGGTTGTTTTAGCCTGTACTGATTCATTTCCATTTGGTTTAAAAAAGTCATAAAAGCATTGGCAAAAAATACAATTTATACCTGATAGCATCAGGCTATGGAGAGTTGCATAAATGATAGTGATTATTGATTATAACGCCGGAAACCTGACCAGTGTAAAAAGGGCACTTGATTACATTGGTGCGACCTCTTTGATTACATCCGATTTTAAAAAAATCCTTGATGCAGACAGGGTTATATTTCCCGGTGTCGGGGCAGCAGGAAAGGCCATCAGTGACCTTAAGTCAAACAGGCTCGATCTTGCATTAAAAGAGGTGTTTGAATCAGGTAAACCGGTTCTGGGCATCTGCCTTGGCACCCAGATTATTCTTGAATCAAGTCAGGAGAATAATACCCGGTGTCTTTCACTTGTAAAAGGGGATGTACTGAAATTCCCGGATGACCTCAGGGACACCGAAGGTAGAAAACTAAAGGTGCCTCACATGGGTTGGAACAGTATAAAATTAAAAAGACCCCATCCTCTGTTTGACGGGGTGCCAGAGGACAGTGAGTTCTATTTTGTCCATTCATATTATCCTGCGCCTTCATCCCCTGATAATATACTGGGTGAAACCTTATACGGGATCAGGTTCACCTCTGTACTAAGCTCAGGTAATCTAGTTGCAGTGCAATTCCACCCTGAGAAGAGCGGCAGGCCCGGGCTTAAGATCCTTGAAAATTTTTACAGATGGAGCGGAAAAAAGAATGTTGAGTAAAAGAATAATCCCATGCCTGGATGTAAAGGATGGAAGACTTACAAAGGGTGTAAAATTCAAGGGTAATGTCGATATAGGTGACCCGGTTGAAACAGCTTACCAGTACTACCTGCACGGGGCTGATGAAATAGTCTTTTATGATATTACCGCCTCAAGTGAGGGGCGCGATATCATGATAGAGACGGTAAAAAATGTGGCCGAAAAGATCTTTATACCCTTTTCAGTGGGAGGGGGTATAAAAACAGTTGAAGAGATGAGAAGGGTACTTCTTGCAGGTGCTGAAAAGATCAGCGTGAATTCCGCTGCGGTGCAGAACCCTGAGATTATCTCACAGGGGGCTGATGCCTTTGGAAGTCAGTGTATCGTACTTGGAATGGATGTCAAAAAGGTGCCTGTCTCAGAAAAGATCCCCAGCGGATATGAGGTTGTTATAAATGGTGGCAGAAAATACATGGGGATTGATGCTCTTAACTGGGCTAAGAGATGTGAAGGGCTCGGGGCAGGTGAAATATGTCTTAATTCCATAGATGCAGACGGTACAAAGGAGGGTTATGAGCTTGAATTGAACAGGCTAATATCCTCAAACGTCAATATCCCGGTGATCGCCTCTGGCGGGGCAGGCACCCCCGAACATATTTATCAGGTGCTTGATGATGACAGGGCTGATGCAGCGCTAATAGCATCCATGACCCATTTTAATGAGTATACAATAAAAGAAATAAAGGAATATCTCTCAGGCAGGGGGATAAAGGTCCGTATGAACTGGTGAGCTGCCCATCAGAGCGGGGGTGTCAGCAAAAGAATCCAGACAATAGGCTTAAGGTAATTACAGGCTTAACCTGTATCCGGATTGATCTTTATCTTAAAGGGAAATGAAATTATTTGCATCATCCAGAAAAATATGGTAAAAATGCAGTACTTTTTTTAGATTCTCCTGTTTTCCAGATGTATAATTTTAATAGACCGTTCTCATGTGATCCCATTATTACTGCTTTGTAAGGGAGGGTTTGATGGCCAAGATACTGATAGTTGATGATGAAGAGCATATCCGCTTTCTCTATTCGGAAGAGCTTGCAGAGGCAGGTTATGAAATTACCACTGCTGACAGCGGGTACATGCTGCTGGAAAAAATAGAGACTGAAAAACCTGACCTTGTTGTACTTGATATCAAAATGGTGGATTATAACGGGCTTGATCTGCTCCAGGATATACGTAATAAATTTTATGAACTGCCTGTTATACTCTGTACGGCATATGATACATTCAAGGAAGACATGAAATCCATTGCCGCGGATTTTTATGTGATCAAATCCTTTGATCTTACAGAGCTGAAAAACAAGATAAAATTGGCACTTGAGGCAAATTCAGCCATATAAAAGACAGATACTGATCCTGTTCTTTTATTTATGGTATTTGTGCCCCTCCAATATTGTAAATGCCCTGTAGATCTGTTCTGTAAGAATCAGTCTGACCATTTCATGGGTAAGGGTCATTTCAGAAAAAGAAACAGTCTGATTTGCCCTTTTTTTAATGTCTTCTGATAATCCCAGAGGGCCTCCAATAATAAAACAGACCTGCCCCCGGTTTTCATCAGACAACCTCCTTAGCAGTGAGGCGAAGCCTTCTGAGCTGTATTGCCTTCCCCCTTTATCAAGGGCGATCAGGTAATCACCATGCTCGATCTTTTCAAGTATATTTAAGCCTTCCCTGCGGATAACCTCTTCATCTGAGATGCCCCTGGTGATTTTTACAGGTTTGACCTCTGTCCATTTATAACTGATAAATCTTTTTATACGCTTAAGGTACTCCTCTTCCCCTTCCCTGATGTATGACGCCCTTGTCCGGTCCACCATTATAAAATTTAGCCTGATCATGATTATTCCCCTGGTGTAATTGCCCTGACCAGGTTTGATACTGCAAGCGATATCTGTGACTGTACAAGCCTGTAGTGGTAGGGAGACCTGCCATATGGGTCTATTATCTCATCATCAGGATGGTCAGGGGAGATATACTTGCCCAGCATTTCCATCTTTCCGGCTGATTCAGGCCATGTTTTAATTATATGGTTATAGTGGGGTTTCTCCATGACAAGGATCATATCCGCCCATTTTATATCTTCGGAGGTTACAAGTTTAGAGGCATGCACGGGCACAGGGATTTTTTTATCTGTGAGAAATTTTACCATTTCAGGATCGGCTGCTGTACCGGGGTATGCCCCGGTACCGGCAGACGATATTTGAACATCCTTTATGCTGTTTTTGCTGATCTCATCAAGCAGGATCGCCTTTGCCAGAAAGCTTCTGCTTATGTTACCGGTGCATACAAAGAGGATATTCATCTATCTCTTTTCCAGGTCAAGAATTCCGGCAATTTCAGTGCTCATCCTTGTGACAAATTCGTCCATCTCTTTTCCTGTTAATGGGTTTCCCGGTGCAGGAAATTTTCCGAGTGTAGAGGGTTTAACGAGCATGGGGAAATTCTTCAGCCGCTGAACAGGTTTCACGTTGAATTCAGGCTCAAATGAATCGTTGAAATACTTTTCCTGAAAACTCAGGAATTTTAGCATATGGGCTGTCGAATCAAGGATCCCTGTCTCATCCTTTTTCACAATCCCCAGCTCCACCGCCCTTTTCATACCGGCCATGGATTCTCCACCCTGGGTGCAGACCACATTACCATTTCTGTTGGCCATGATCATGGAGTCCATTATCTCCTGCTCTCTCACCTGTACAACAAACACCTTCTTTTCAGGTGCAATGCTATTGTATGCATTTGCCACCTCTATAACCCTTGGCATAGAAACAGGATTCCCTATCATGGCGGCCTGTGCAACGCTTGCCTTTACATTTACTGGCCTGAACACGCGTTTATCGGGGTTTCCCTCAAGATAGTATCTGTAGACAGGGTCAGCATGTTCTGACTGGACACCTATAATTTTGGGCAGGCTTTTAATAACACCTGCCCTGTAGAATTTTAGAAAACCGCTCATGACAGCCGTTATATTGCCTGCATTACCAACAGGAAGAACAATAACCTTATCACCCACCTCATAATCAAAGGCCTGGGCTATCTCATATGAGTATGATTCCTGTCCCAGTATACGCCAGCTGTTTTTGGAGTTAAGGAGGGCAACATGATAGTTTTCAGCAAGGGCCTCTACGACCTTCATGCAGTCGTCAAAGACCCCGGGGATCTCCATTACCTTTGCGCCGGCACCAAGTGGCTGGGCAAGCTGCTGCGGTGTGACCTTGCCCTGTGGTAAAATAACCGCGGATTTTAAAAATGCACCCATGTAACTTGCGTAAAGTGCAGCGGCAGCAGATGTGTCCCCTGTTGAGGCACATATGGCAAGGATATTGCCTGCATTATTTTTTGATGCAAAGTAGTTAATATAGCTCATGGCGCAGGCCATACCCCTGTCCTTAAAGGAGGCGCTGGGGTTAAGGCCGTCATCCTTGAAAAAGAAATCCCGGCCCACAATATCCCTGAGCCGGTTATTTGCTTTTACCACAGGCGTATGACCTTCTCCGAGGTATACTATTTTATCAAGTGGTATTATGGGTGCTATGAATTCATAAAACCTGAAAATACCTTTAAGGGGCGGGTCGCAGATCATTGACCTGTAGTCAAATATCCTTCTCCACATCTCCCCGCTTATATCTTTATATCTGTCAAAGGAGGAGTCTTCCAGCATGAGGACTGTGCCGCAGTCCGGGCAGGTGTAGAGGAGTTCATCTATCCCAAAATGGTTATTGCATCCGAGGCACCTGTATAACATGGTGCCGTTTGGGGTTGGTATAATATATTTTTGTATATCTTCTGGTAACTGGCTAATTTTCATTTTTAAATCCTTTTATTGAGATTAAAACGGCATAATAGCCGAAAGGCCTTTTTATTACAAGGGGTTGATTCTTTTTTAGGATCATAGATATTCCCATTGAAAACAGTAATCACATTGTAGTAATTGATATGTATGTTTTAAATAGAGAAGGGTTTTTGATGCAGAGCGAATGCAGCCGCCTGAAAGAGATACTTGAGGCGCAGATAGAGATTATAGAACGGCATGTGGATGATCATAAGTGGTTTATGCAGATAGCAGACCGGAATGAGGCAACGCGTGATTTTATTGAAAAATATGGCTTTATCATGAGAGAGTTTTACTGCTCCAGGGTATGCGAACAGAGGTTTACCTGTGAAATCGCGCGCCAGTATAACCCGAAATAGCAGGTTATAAGGGGGCCTTCAATTGAAAAAAAGGATAGCTGTTTCAGTCAGGAATCTTGTTGAAGACTCCTTCAGGGGAGGAGATCTCTCCTTTGATACATTCTCCCAGATCAACCCGGTTGATGCAATACGCGCCCACCAGAAGATACAGAAATCAAGGCCTGTCGAATATACAGGTGAAGTACAGGTAAAAAGAGAATTTGAAACAGAGACTCATGTCCTTGAGGTAACAGGCCGTATGGACGGCATATTTCGCTACGCTGACAGGGTAATAATAGAAGAGATAAAGACCACCACAAGGGCACTTGACTATTATGAGGAGTTTACCAATCCTACCCACTGGGCCCAATTAAAGGTATATTGCTACATATGGCTCATGCAGGAAGGGCTTAAAGAGATATCAGGCCAGCTCACCTATTGCCACCTTGATTCAGGGAAGCAAAAAGAGATCATTAATGTTTTTAACAGAGATGATCTGGAGAAATTCTTTCTTGAGATGGCCTCCCGCTACCTGAAGCGGATAACCGATCTTGAAAGATGGTGGGAGATTAGGGACAGTTCAATAAAGGCGCTTGAATTTCCATTTGAGAATTACCGCCCGGGCCAGAGAGAGATGGCTGTTGAGGTCTACAGGACGATCCTTCAGAAAAGGGAGATACTGATTCAGGCGGCTACCGGCATAGGAAAGACCATGTCAACCCTGTTCCCTGCAATAAAGGCGATTGCCGAAGGCCTTTCAACAAAGATCTTTTTCCTGACAGCAAGAACCACAGGAAAGGATTCTGCTGGGGCAGCTATTAATGAGATGAGGAAAAAGGGATTAAGGATCAAGACCCTTGTGATAACAGCAAAGGATAAGATATGCTTTAAGCCTGATGCTGCATGCTCTCCGGATGAGTGCGAATATGCAAAGGGATATTTTGACCGGGTTGATGAAGCGGAGGAGAGGTTTTTTCATGAGGACAGTTTTACCGGGGATGTTATTGCAAGGATAGCAGAAGAACACATGGTATGCCCCTTTGAATTCAGCCTTGGACTGTCGCTCATGGCAGATGTCATTATATGCGATTATAATTATGTATTTGATCCGAGGGTCTATTTGAGAAGGTTTTTTCTCGAAGAGGAAAATGATTTTATCCTTCTTGTGGATGAGGCACATAATCTGGTAGACAGGTCACGGGAGATGTTTTCTGCTGAGATATTTAAACAGAGCTTGCTTGATACAAGAAAGGAGTTAAACAGGGAGGAGCTGCCAGCTATATATAAAAAAATAGGGGGCATAAATACAGCCCTGAATAAACTAAAGAAAAGGTGCGATGAAAATGGGAAAAACATAATTGTGGAGACTGATGCACCTGTTTCTCTTATACCTTCCATAAGGGGTTTTATAAAGGAGTGTGAAGAGTGGTTTGCACTCAATATGAAATCAGCTTCAAAGGATGCTGTTCTTGATCTTTATTTTAGGATAAGGACATTTGCGCGTATCCTGGAGGAATATGATGACGCCTACAGGAGCATATTTGAGGTTACAGGTAAGGATTTCAGGGTAAAGCTCTTCTGTATTGACCCTTCAAAGAGGCTTGAGAGGACATTCAGCAAAAACAGGGCTGCTGTATTTTTTTCCGCCACCATGTCTCCTCCAGGCTATTTTAAAAGGCTCTTCGGCTGTGCGGCGGACACAAGAAACCTGGAGATAGCATCGCCTTTTCCTTCTGAAAACCTCTGCCTTATTATTTACAGCGGTATTTCAACCCTGTTCAAAAACAGGGAAACCACAAAGGCAAATGCTGCTGCCCTGATTAACCCTGTTATTGATACTCGAAAGGGCAATTATCTCCTCTTTTTCCCATCCTATGCCTACATGCAGATGATCATTTCACTTTTTGAGGCTGAAGATAAGGATTTTGAGATTATCACCCAGAACCAGGGCATGACAGGAGAGGAGCGGGATAATTATCTGAGCCGGTTTTCAGTCAGTAATGAAAATACCCTTGTAGGTTTTGCTGTTATGGGGGGAATATTTGGGGAGGGTATTGATCTGGTCGGAGAAAGACTTTCAGGGGCTGTTATTTATGGGGTCGGGCTACCGGGTATCTCCCCAGAAAGGGATATTATAAGGGACTATTTCAATGAGACCGATCAGGCAGGGTTTGAATATGCATACCTTTACCCCGGTATAAACAGGGTGTTACAGGCAGCAGGCAGGGTGATACGCTCTGAAGCAGACAAGGGGGTAGTGATCCTTGTGGATGACAGGTACAGGGGGCCCAGATACAAATCCCTTTTCCCTGTGAACTGGAAACCTGTAACAGTAAAAACAAAGGAAGAGGTTGAAAGGGTGCTTGAAAGATTCTGGGCAGGGGAATGATTAATAAATGCATTAATTGATTATTACACAGCCTGTCAGGCTGCGCTGTTATTAAAAAAAAAATAAGATCAATCGGGCGAAATAAGATTGACTTTCCTTTTAGATATCCTTATCAATTTATAAACTTCAGGAGGTCCTTCCATGACAGAGATGAGAATCACAAAATACCCAGAAGAGTTTAAAAAAACAGCCGAGGAGCTTGCCGCAGCATATGGCCCTGAATTCCATGGATGTGCGCAGGTTGTTGCAGGCACACTTATGGAGATCTTGGGCATTGTAAATGACCAGGTTTTAATGGCAGCCTCATTATTTGCCGGAGGTTCAAAACGATGTCTGACCTGTGGTGCAATATCCGGTGGACTGATTGTTCTTGGCATGAAATATGGATCGTGTAAACATGATGATGGCACTGAGCCAGAGGAGCCGGTTGACCCTGCAATGGAACTTATAGACCGTTTTATTAATGAATACCATACAACCAGCTGTTGTGAACTTACCGGTTTTGATTTCCGGGACCCTGCCCAGTTTCAATCATTTAAAGATTCACCCGAAGCAAGGCAAAAATGCACTGAAAAGATGAGCCGGGTGTGCGGATGGGTTGCTGAAATTATCAGCAGGAGAGACAACCAAATCAGTTCGTGATTACCTGTCCGCCTCTGGCGGGGCAGGGCTGGCAAAAATGAAGTGAGTTCAATATACCGGTTTCGTAATGCAGAATAATTATGAAATAAAACAAGGAGGGTAAAAATGGGCCGTGTTAAAGGTAAAACAGCCCTTATCACAGGCGCTGCAAGCGGACTTGGTGAAGCGAGCGCACTATTACTTGCACAAGAGGGCGCAGCTATTGTTGTGGCAGACATTAATGAGAGCAAGGGGCAGGGCGTAGTAGATAAAATAGTCAGGGATGGTGGAAAGGCCCTTTTTGTAAGGCTCGATGTCTCAAAAGAAGATGAATGGGAGGATGCAATAGCAAAAACCATTGCAGAGTTTAAAAAACTGGATGTCCTTGTTAATAATGCAGGGATCCAATATGTGAAGGAGCTTGAGGATACCCCGCTTGAAGATTGGCGAAGGTTAATGAGTGTCTGCCTGGACGGTGTCTTTCTGGGTACGAAATACGCCATCAGGGCCATGAAAAAGAGCGGGGGCGGGTCAATTATAAATATCTCCTCTGTTGTAGGCATAGTAGGCACAGTTGACAGCACCAGTGCATATTGTGCAGCAAAAGGGGGTGTCAGGGCCTTTACCAAGGCAGCGGCCTTAGAGTGTTCAAAGGCAGGGCGTAACTATAATATCCGTGTTAACTCAGTCCATCCAGGTGCCATGGAAACGCCAATGATAGCCGGCATGCTGAAGGACCAGGTTATCAGGGAAACGGTGGAAAAGGCCCATCCGATCGGCACCCTTGGAAAACCGATCGACATTGCCTATGGTGTCCTGTATCTCGCTTCTGACGAGTCCAGAATGGTCACAGGCGCAGAGATGGTTATTGATGGGGGCTGGATTGCGTGGTAGAATAAATATTCATAAAAGAGAGGGGGTAAATATGGATATCTTTAATAGCGAGAAAATAACCAGAAGAGGGTTTGTTAAAGGGGTAACAGGCGTGGCTCTATGCTGTTCATGTTTTCCACTGGATCGTCTTACAGCCGCAGAGGTGAAAAAAGAGATAAAAATCAATGACAGCAATGCTAAAATTCATCTTGCTGCCGCATGCGGGACATTCTGCGGGGCCTGCCCCGCTTACCTTGCCAAACATGGCGAGGATGAGCAGATGAAAATCAAACGTCAAAAGATATCGTCATCCGTGCCTGCAAAATCTGTAAAGGGTATTCCACCTTCCAACTGGATGAATGGCCTTCTTTGCGACGGTTGCCTTAGCGGAGGCAAGCTTGCGGGCCATTGCCAGATGTGCAATATCAGGCTGCACGCATTGGAAACACAGGAAAATTCACGCTGTTCCCACTGTAAAGATTTACCCTGCCATCGTATAAATGGTTTAATCAATATGGGTAACTATCTGCACCGTAACGAATACGTGCCAAACCTTAATAAAATTCGTGAGATGGGTCTTGAGGAGTGGGTTAAATACGAAGAAGAGCGGTGGCGTTGCCCAAAATGCAGCCTACCCATGAGCTGGTACGATGCTGAATGCATACGATGCGGGGAATCAAGGTCAGGGCGTGTGTTTGCCTTGACTGAAGAGTAGCAAAATTCACAAATAAAAAAGGGGCAGCTTTTTACAGGGTAATATCCCTCTGTTTTACTCCTGTGACAGTAACCCTTTTATGGCTGTTAATAATATTTCTGATTGCTCATCAAGCTGTGTGATGAGTGTGTCTATGCCTGTGATATCCCCTGATTTTGCCCAGTTTTCTATCTGCCTTGCAATTTTCTGCAGGGCAATTGCCCCGATATTTCCCGAAGAGCCTTTCAGGGCATGTGCCTCGTGTTTCACAAGATGCGAATCATTTTTTGCACAGGCATCCTTTAATGCGGATAATTTATCAGGAAGATATTCGCAGAAGTCATTCAAAATATTGTTGATAAGAGACTTCTCTTCAGAGAAGTTGCTCATGAGCACAGAGAGGTCAAATACATCATCCTCTGTATCCATATTAACAGCGGTCACCTCTTTATCCTGGACTGGCTCCTGTTTTGACAGCCACTTATCTATCATATCAGCCAGTTCCTGGGGCTTTACAGGCTTAGACAGATAGTCATCAAGACCAGCCTTAATGAACTTTTCCATGTCACCATCCAGTGCATGACCTGTGAGCGCAATTACAGGCACATCGTGATCTTTAACCTTTGAATCCATGCTGCGTATTATAGCGGTCGCCTCATAACCATCCATTACAGGCATCTGGCAATCCATAAGAACCAGGTCATATGATTCCTGCTCAAGCGCCCTGATCGCCTCATGCCCGTTTATGACAACCTTTGCCATGTAACCGATCTTTGCCATGATGCTTATTATAATCTTTTGATTGATGGTATCATCTTCTGCCACGAGTATGCGCAGCCTGCGTTTTTTATCCTCGGAAATGGAATGTCTGGTAATTATCTCAACAGGAGATTCCCTTTTCATCTCTCTTTTCCTGTCTGTAATGATTGAAAGACATTCATAGAGCTGGGCCTCATCAACAGGTTTTGTAAGGTAGGCTGAAAAACCGCTATTCTTCACCCTTGCGGCATCCCCCCTGCAACCGTGGGAGGCGAGCATAATAAGGTTGATATTTTTCAGGTCAGGGTCTTTCTTTATATTTGCCCCGAGCGCCTCTCCATCCATGTCAGATAACTGTAGATCAATAATCGCTATTTCATAGGGGGATTTACAGTCATGGGCAAACCTCAACTCCTCAAGCGCGCCCGGTGCGTCTGAAGCTGCTCCATATGCGCATCCCCATTTATTCATATAATCCATCAGGCAATTTCTGCCTGTCTCTGTGTCTGAAACAATCAAAACGCGTTTCTCTTTGAGGCTCGCTGATATGCTAACTGCAGATTTGTCTTTTTCTCTCTGCCTTTCAAGGGTCAAGATAACACGGAATCTGGAGCCTTTGCCTTCATCGCTCTCTAACCCTATCTCTCCCCCCATCATCTCTGTGATCTGTTTTGATATGGCAAGCCCAAGGCCCGTGCCCCCGTATCTCCTTGTGTTAGAGCCGTCTACCTGCACAAAGGAGTCAAAGATCATTGCCTGTTTATCGTGAGGGATGCCTATACCGGTATCCATCACACTGAACTGGATCACCGCATTGGATTTTGACTCGCTTATGAGGGAGACCTCAAATTGAATTTTTCCCTGTTTGGTAAATTTAATGGCATTACTGATAAGATTGATTATAACCTGCCTTATTCTGCCCGGATCACCGCGAAGAAGAGACGGGACATCCGGAGAGATGTTAGAGATATACTCAAGCCCCTTTTCCTTTGCCTTTTCGGACAGGAGGTCATTGACTTCTTCCATTGCGGATCTCAGGTCAAAATCGATATTTTCAAGGGTAAACCTGCCTGCCTCGAACTTTGAATAATCCAGTATGTCATTAACTATTGTAAGCAGGGCATTACCGCTGCTCCTGATTATCTCCAGCAGCTCTCTCTGTTCATTAGTAAGCCCGGTACCGGAGAGTATCTCTGTAATGCCTATCATACCATTCATCGGGGTCCTGATCTCATGGCTCATATTTGAAAGGAATTGGCTTTTTGCCGAGCTTGCGGCCTCAGCCTTTGTTTTGAGTGCCTCAGCTGTTATGATGGCCTGTTCCAGCTCACTGTTGAGCCTTTTCATATCAATTTCCATCTGCTTACGCTCACTGATATCATTAAAACTTACCAGGATGTAAGGATAGTTTTCTATTGATATGGGGGTTACTGTCTGGATTATATATGCCCTTTTGCCGTTTCCCCTTATGACCTCCACTTCGGTATTATAAACAGCCTTTTCCTTTTTTTCAGCCTGGCAGTTTTCATTATCAAATATGCCGATAGAGCTATCGCATCTCTTTCCTGTAACAGCCTCTTTTTCTACCCCGAGAATGGCGCATGCTGCGGGGTTGGCGTCAAGAATGGTGTGTGATTCTGCATCTATCAGGAGCACACCGCTCTGTATGGAATCAAGAATTGCCTCCATGCGGATGTTACTCTTGAGTATCCTCTCTTCATGTTTTTTTGTTCGTTTTTTACAGTAGACAATCCCTGCCAGCCCCGCTATCCATATGCCAATATGAAGCGCGGCTAAGGGTATAAAGTTTTTCTCAAGGTTTAATGATGCTGCCCCATTAACCATCTGCACTGCCGCCTCATGACGCTGGTATAAGCTCCACGTA
>JAFGFM010000062.1 GCA_016931115.1 Deltaproteobacteria bacterium
AGTATTTACCTCCCCTTCATTTGCAGACCCCCTTGAGGATGCAAAAACGGCAATCAACAATGAGGATTATAAAAAGGCATTTGAATTACTCGCCCCCCTTGCAGAGCAGGCAAATGTCGAGGCTCAGACCATGCTTGGCGCCATGTACGTCAATGGTCAGGGCGTTGAAGTCGATGCCACAAAAGGTTTGGAATTGATAACGGCAGCTGCAAAAAAAGGTTTTGAACCTGCAAAGATCAGGGCGTTCGATTTAAATATTGAACTTGCCAACAAGGGCGATACATCCGCAATGTTTAATGTCGGATATATGTGCTTTAACGGCTGGGGCGGCACGTATGAGTCTGATGTATGCCTTAAATGGCTTGAAAATGCCGGCGATATGGGCCATGAAAGATCTGCAAAGATACTTAACAAGATATATACAGAAGGTATGTTCAATGTTACCCCTGATACTGCAAAGGCAGCATACTGGAAAGATCAGAATACAGCCATTAACGCAGGTATTGAAGGTACATGGGAAGGGACGCTCCCTCCTATGGGAGGCCCTAGCCCCATGCCAATGGAAGTCTCCTATAAATTTAAAAAAGAGGGAGAGATCCTCTCAGGGGTATTCATAAATAAAGGATTTGGAAATAAAAAATCCCTCATCAAAGAGGGTAAAATTGAGGGTAATAATTTTTCCTTTTCTGTAGAATCCAACTTTATGGGCAATAAAATGATCACTAATTATACTGGTGTCTTTTATGGGAATACCATTAAACTGACCTATACAGCGCCAGCCGGCCCTGATGGTGCTGCGCCTTCACCTGTAGTATTTATAGCAAAAAGGGCTATATAGGGGTTTAACCAAGTTAACAGCCGGGACAGGGCCTGACTCAAAGGACATGTCCCGGTTGTTTAATAATCATCTCTTAATTTATTCGAATCAGTAATTGACACATTTCCCCTAATCCCATATACTCGCTGCCTTAAAATATCTAATTAATACGAATATATATCAACCTTATCAAAGCCAAAATGATTCAGATTTGGTAAAAATATAGCCTATTAATAAATGGCTTAAATAAATTAGAAGGAGAAAAGATATGAAGGAAGTCGTAATAGTAAGCGCTGTCAGGACAGCCCTTGGTGCGTTCAACGGGTCTTTGGGAGAGATTCCCGCCACAAAACTTGGTGCCCTTATAATTGAAGAGGCGGTAAAGAGGGCAGGGATAGAAAAGAAGGTTGTAAATGAGGCAATCATGGGGATAGTGCTCCCTTGCGGGTACGGGCAGAATCCGGCAAAGCAGGCAGCTGTGCTGGCAGGGATGCCCTGGGAGGTAGAGAGCCTTACTATAAACAAGGTGTGCGGTTCATCTCTCAAGAGTGTAATGCTTGCAGCGCAGGCTATACAGGCAGGTGATGCGGATGTTGTGGTGGCTGGCGGTATGGAGAACATGAGCTATGCCCCCTATTATCTTGAAAAGGCGCGCACCGGTTACAGGATGGGAAACGGTCAGCTTATTGACAATATGGTTCATGACGGACTGTGGGATATAGTTAATGATTTTCATATGGGCATGTCTAATGAGTTATGCTCTGAAAAATACAATATATCAAGGGAAGAGCAGGACCGGTATGCTGCCGAGTCATACAGGCGGGCAGTAAATGCCATAAAGTCCGGCCGGTTTAAAGAGGAGATTATGGCTGTCCCGATACCCCAGAAAAAGGGTGAAGTAAAATTATTTGATGAAGATGAGTGCCCAAGGGAAACAAGTTTTGAACTGCTTTCTAAGATGAAGCCTGCCTTTAAGAAGGACGGTTTAGGCACAGCGGGGAACGCTTCAATAATAAGCGACGGTGCTGCTGCTGTTGTTGTAATGTCACGTGAAAAGGCAAATGAGCTTGGCTGTAAGGTGCTTGCCACAATAGGGGCCCAGGCCTCATACGGTATTGACATGAAGTATGTCCTTGTTGCACCGATCTATGCAATACCCAAGTGCGCGAAGAAAGAGGGTATCTCCCTTGATAAAATAGACCTTATTGAGTTGAACGAGGCCTTCAGCGGCTCTTCTGTTGCTGTAATAAAGGAACTCGGTCTTGATCCTGCAAAGGTAAATGTAAATGGCGGTGCTGTTGCCCTGGGTCACCCGATCGGAGCGAGCGGATGCCGCGTGCTTGTAACCCTGATCCACGAGATGATAAAACAGGATAAAAAAACAGGGCTTGCCTCATTATGCCTGGGTGGCGGTGAGGCTGTGGCTTTGATGGTAAACAGATAAAATAAAAGGAGGGTAAAATGGAGATTAAGACATTTGGTGTTGTAGGTTCAGGTCAGATGGGAAACGGTATTGCCCAGGTAGCGGCAATGAGCGGGCTTAATGTTATAATGAATGACATCAGTGATGAGTTTGTAAACAAAGGGTTAGCAACTATCACTAATAATCTTGACCGCAGTGTTGAAAAGGGAAGGATATCAAAGGAGGTCCGTGATGCCACATTAAGCAGGATCAAGAAGAGCGCTGATATCAAGGATATGGCTAATGCCGATTATGTAGTTGAGGCAGCCACTGAAAAGGAAGAGCTCAAATTCGGTATATTCAAAAACCTGGACAGCGCGTGCAGGCCCGGCGTAATTCTTGCCACAAACACATCCTCCATACCAATCGGCAGGATCGCCGCAAAGACAAGCCGGCCTGACAAGGTAATCGGCATGCATTTTATGAACCCTGTGCCGGTTATGAAGCTTGTTGAAGTTATCAGGGGCCTTGCCACATCTGATGAAACATATCAGATCACACTTGAACTCACGAAGAAATTTGACAAGACACCGGCACTCTCAAACGATTTCCCCGGTTTTATTGCAAACAGGGTTGCCATGCCCATGATAAATGAGGCGATATTTGCACTTTATCACAGTGTCGGCACAGCCGAAGATATCGATACAGTGCTGAAGCTTGGTTTTAACCATCCAATGGGGCCGCTTGCTTTGGCCGATCTTATCGGTCTTGATACATGTCTTGCCATCATGGAAACCCTTTATGAAGGTTTCAAGGATTCCAAATACAGGCCCTGCCCCCTGTTAAGAAAATATGTTGAGGCCGGCTGGCTTGGAAGAAAGACAGGCAGGGGATTTTACAAGTACTAGGAAAAGACAAATGGATTTTTTGTTAGATGAAAAACTAAATATAGTAAAGCGCTCTGTCCGCTCATTCTGCGAACGCGAGATACAGCCTATTGCCAGGGATATAGACCATGAGGCGCGTTTCCCCTGGGAGGTTGTAGAAAAGATGGGCAAGCTTGGCTACTTCGGTATCCAGGCTCCCCAGGAGCTGGGCGGGGCTGGAATGGATACGGTCACATACTGTATTATCATAGAGGAGATCTCAAGGGTCTGTTCAGGCCTGGGGCTCTGCGTGACCGTCCATAACAGCGTTGGTGTATATCCTCTTGTTGCATTTGGCAATGATGAGCAGAAAAAGAGATGGGTCACACCCCTTGCAAGGGGGGAAAAGATCGGGGCCTTCTGCCTTACCGAGCCCAATATCGGTTCTGATGCAGCGGGTGTTGAGTCAACCGCCATACGCAATGGCGACCATTATATTGTTAACGCAAACAAGGTGCTGATCACTAATGGCGGCGTTGCGGATATCTGCCTTATCTTTACCAAGACAGACCCTGGTGCCGGCCATAAGGGGTTAAGCGTTATTGTAGTCGAGAGGGGGACCCCGGGGTTTGAGATAGGCGATCTTGAAGACCTCTCAGGTAACCGCGCCAACCCGGTCTCTTCCATACGCCTTAATGACTGTAAGGTCCCGGTCGGGAACCTTTTAGGAAAAGAGGGCATGGGCATGAAGATAGGGCTCGCTGCCCTTGATACAGGCCGCATTGGTATAGCTGCCCAGGCGCTGGGTATTGCACAGGCCGCCATGGAAGAGGGGATAAAGTACAGCAAGGAGCGGAGGCAGTTTAATGTGCCCATATGTCAGCACCAGTCCGTGCAGAACATGATTGCTGATATGGCAACACAGGTAGAATCGGCAAGGCTCATGGTCTACAGGGCAGCAGCCAAAAGAGACCGTGGTCTCCCCTTTTCAAAGGAGTCTGCCATGGCAAAGCTCTATGCATCCGAGGTGGCAGGCAAGGTTACTGATATGGCCCTTCAGATCCACGGGGGATACGGGTATATAAAGACCTATCCGATTGAGCGTTTTTACAGGGATGCAAGGGTAACCCGCATATATGAAGGTACCAGCGAGATACACAGGGTTGTTATAGCGAGGAGCATATTAGACGAATACAAATAAAAGCACGGTATCAGGTTTGCGGTTTTAGGTTTACGGTGTCCGTATACCGAAGACCTCAGACCGTAGACCAGTTGTTTTATTTGAGTTAGCTATTAGCAATCTGAAGAGGTTTTTATTTTTATAGAGTTAATATTATGTCATTAAAAATTATCATCTGTATAAAGTCCGTTGTTACCAGCGCCCCTGAAGGCCGGGTGGTGCGGACAATGGATAACTGTATATTAAACCCCTTTGACAGGCCGGCAATAGAGATGGCCCTGAGATTAAGGGAGACCGAAGGAGGCACAGTAACTGCTGTTACAATGGGGCCTGAAACAGGTACGATCGCCCTTTACGAGGCGCTTTCAATGGGTGTTGACAGGGCGGTTCTTGTTACTGACCGCGCCTTTGCAGGGTCTGACACTTTAGCAACCTCAAAGACCCTTTCTGCTGCAATAAACAGGCTGAAACCATTTGATCTTGTGATTTTCGGCGCAAGGTCTTCTGACAGCGATACAGGCCAGGTAGGCCCCCAGACCGCTGTGTTTCTTGATCTTCCTGTAATAACCGGTGTGAAAGAGATCACGCGGAAAGGCGACGAGCTTATAGTGGAGAGGCACATTGATGAGTATTCTGAAAAATACTCATTAAGGCTCCCCGGAGTTGTAGCAGTGCATCCGCGGGCAATGCAGCCAAGGGATGCAGCCCTTTCAATGGTGGAAAAGGCATTTAAAAAAGATCCTATCGAAAAGGTTGGCCTTAAAGATCTCGGGATATCCTCTCAGGGGCTGGGTGAATCAGGCTCACCAACAAGGCTTGTGTCCATGAGTAAGATCAAGAGAAAAAAGAAATGCGAGTTTATAAACGGCTCTCCCGAAGAACAGGCCGATGAACTTGTAAAGAGGATTAAGTCCGGGGGGTATCTAAGTTGAAAAAAGTAACCGGTGATATATGGGTTTATGTAGATCTCAGGAATAAGAAATATTTTGAAGAGGGGCTTAATCTGCTCGGGGCAGCTAAAGGGCTTGCAGGCCTCACAGCAGGAAAGACCATTGCCCTGTTTATGGATGCAGGGGATAAAGATACTCCAAATCACATTAAGGGAATATCTCCTGAAGAAGCTTCCGCTGTCTGTGTCAGTAACGGCGCTGATTCGGTCTTTATCCTGGAACATGATGACCTTTCCCTTTGCAGGCCGGATGTCCATGCAAGGGCTGTAACTACTCTTGTGAAAGATATGACCCCCAGGATGGTGCTCTTTCCACTCTCTGACATGGGAAGAGAGATTGCCTCATCATGCGCAGCATACTGTGACGCAGGTCTTATTGCTGATTGTGTGGAGTTCACAATAGAGGATAACAGGATAATAGCAGGATGCCCATCATGGGGAGGTGAGATAATGGCAAGGCTTACCTGGGGCGATCCTGAGATAACAGGTTTTGCAACGGTACCGGTGAACGCTTTTTCACCATGCAATATAGCCGGTAACCCCGGAGAGATAAAAAGGATCCGGATAAACGGGGAGATCACCTCTGACAGGCTCAAACGTATCTCTCATGAGCTTTCACAGGAGGGACACAGAAAGCTTGAGGATGCGGAAATAGTTGTTGTGGGCGGGGCAGGTGTAGGTACATCCGAGGGGTTTGCCATGGTAAGGCGGCTTGCCGCAGCAATAGGAGGGGAGATCGGGGCAACCAGGCCCCCTGTGATCAATCACTGGGTGGATGAGGAGCGGCTTATAGGTCAGACCGGCAAAACCATACACCCCAGGCTTTTATTTACCATAGGAACTTCTGGAGCAGTTCAGTATACGGCAGGTATAACAGGCTCTGAATACATAGTTGCTATAAACAGAGACCCGTTGTCTCCTGTATTCCATGTGGCTGATGCCGGCATTGTTGCGGATGCACGGACTGTAATGCCCCTTATAACAAACCGTCTGAAACAGCTTACAATGAGGGAGCTGGCTGATTCAATGGGTGAGGGAAAGGTAAAAGAAAAGGGGACAGGAATTGGTGAAAAGATAAGAAAGATAAGAAATGCAAACAACTGGACAATAGAGTATCTTGCCGAAAAAACCGACCAGACACCTGAATTTATTGAAAAGGTGGAAAACGGCGAGATGGTGCCTTCAGTAAGTTTTTTGCTTAAACTCTCCCGCGCCCTTGGCGTTGACCCTGGCACATTCCTGAGTGATGAGGAAAAGGCCCAGATAGAGGACAAACGCGCAAAGGCCTTTATCACAAGGACAAAAAACTACGCATACCAGACCCTTACCCCAGGCGCAGAAAACCAGCATCTGAGGGGTTTCATGATCACTATAGAGGCCAAACAGGATCATAAACCGGTTGCCTACAAGCATGAAGGAGAGGAATTTATCTATGTCATGGAGGGGAGCCTTGAAATTACCCTTGACAGTAAGATCACAAATCTAAAGATCGGGGAGAGTATGCACTATAATTCAGAGATACCCCATAAACTTAGAAATGTAGGGAATGAAACCACAAGATGCCTTGTAATGCTCTATACCCCCTAAATAAAAAGGAATTAACAGAGGTATGAACAAGATAAAAGACTTGACACTGTATTTTGTCTCTGTTAATGAGTTCCAAACTGTGTAAATGGCTGATAAATAATATTAACAGCAGGACATTGTTAGTTTAAATAAATCATATAGGAGGATATTTATATGGGATACGATGTAATAGTAGATCAGGATAAATGCGAAGGGTGTGAAGAGTGTGTTGAGGTATGCCCTGTTGACGTTTATGAGATGCAGGATGGCAAATCTGTACCGGTAAACGCTGAAGAGTGCCTTGGCTGTGAAAGCTGTGTTGAAGTATGTGATCAGGAAGCAATCACCATTAATGAAAATTAATTAGATTATATCCATAAATAAAAAAGCCGCTAAAAAGCGGCTTTTTTATTTAAAAATCTGTTACTTATGGCATGTTTCACATTTTTTATCCGGGGCTTTCTTGCCTTCCTTAATCTTCCCCTCATGACATCCCTGGCAGTTGTTATGGAAAGCCATCATCAGCTTTTTAACATTGCCCTCTGATTTTTCAACATCATGACATGTGGAGCATTTTTGCACATCATCGCCTGTCTGCCAGGTGTTTTTGCCATCTACATAGTTATGATGACAATCTTCACACTGTGCCTCATACTCACCGGCATGTTTGGCATGGGCAAAATTTACCGGCCCCTTGATATCCTTCTTATAGGTTTTTCCATCAATGACAATGTCACTTGGGAAATCCGCTGCTGTCAAAATGCCTGAAGCCAATAAAAGACCGGCGCAGATAATCATGCTCACCAGAATCCAACCCTTTCTCATTTTCCATCCTCCTAAAAAATCTGTTAAATAACTTTGAACGATTCAGGTTTAATTTCGGGGGAATTATATGTAAATCAGAACAGGGCTGTCAAGTGTGATTATAAACCGGGCAGTTCTTGCCATCAAACAGTCCGTATGATCCTTGCAATATTTTGCTTAACTCTATGCAGGGGCTATCATCTGTGAACCCCGTATCACTTTCTAAAACCTCTTAACCCTTCCGGATCACATTTTATATTCTTTTCTTGATCATGATGCTTTTTCCGGGGTATAAAATATCTTATTACCAGTAAAGGAGAAGATATGGGAAAAATAGAAAGGGCAATCATAAGCGTTACTGACAAGACAGGCATTGTTGAGTTTGCACGCAGGCTTGAAGAAATGGGTGTTGAGATACTTTCAACAGGCGGGACAGCAAAGGCGATCAGGGAGTGCGGTGTAAAGGTAAAGGATATCTCAGAGTATACAGGGTTTCCTGAGATGCTTGACGGCAGGGTAAAGACCCTGCACCCTAAGGTGCATGGTGGCCTTTTAGGGGTAAGGAGCAACCCGGAGCATGTTAAAATGATGAAGGCGCACGGCATCTCAAATATTGACCTTATCATCGTTAACCTCTATCAGTTTGAAAAGACCATTGCAAAAGAGGGGGTTACTTTAGAGGACGCTATTGAGAATATAGATATTGGCGGGCCTGCAATGCTGAGGTCATCAGCCAAGAATTTCAATGATGTGACAGTAATCATTGACCCTGCTGATTATGAGCTGGTGCTTAATGAGATGAAGGAAAACAGGGGTTGCACAAGTTTAAAGACAAGGTTCTATCTTGCGAAAAAGGTTTTCAACCTTACACATAAATATGATGGGGCAATTAGCAGGTATCTGGAAAAGATAGAGTTAGAAGGTTAATTTCCAGGTATACATTGGCGGAAACACAATAGTGTTTTATTTACCACGGAGAGCACCCGCCGTCGCCAAGGCTATGGCGGGACAGGCAGGAGAACACGGAGGAAGACTAAAAGATTATTTCTCCGTGACCTCCGTGTCCTTCGTGGTTATATAAGGATGTACTTCATAGGCAACTTAAATAAAAATAATTAATATGGAAACTTATCAATTTTTCGCCTCTGCACCTAAAGGTATTATTCCTGTACTTGCGGGGGAGCTGAAGGCTCTTGGGCTTGACCGGGTAAAGCAGACCTGGGCAGGTGTGTCATTTACCGGCACCTTTGAATCAGGCTACAGGGCATGCCTGTGGCTCAGGACGGCAAACAGGGTGTTCCTGCAGATAGCTTCCTTTGAGGCAGACTCTGCTTCTACCCTTTATGATGGCATAAAAAATATTGACTGGTCAGCACATATGATGCCTGACAATACCCTTGCAATAGATTTCAATTCTGACCTTGCTGTCATAAAGCATACCCATTTCGGGGCGCTCAAGGTAAAGGACGCAATTGTTGATCAGTTTCGTGAAAAATATTCCATACGTCCATCCATTGATACCCTCACACCGGATATCCGAATAAATGTATACATGAATGGAAGGCTGGTAACAGTGAGCCTTGATCTGTCAGGTGAAAGCCTGCACAAGCGGGGATATCGCAGTGAAAAAGGGCTTGCACCCATAAAGGAAAACCTTGCCGCTGCTATCCTTATCAAATCTGGCTGGCCTGAGATTGCAGAGAGGGGTGGCGGATTCATAGACCCCATGTGCGGGTCAGGCACACTTCCTATTGAGGCGGCCATGATCGCTGGCCAAATGGCGCCAGGGCTGTTAAGGGAGCAGTTCGGATTTATGCATTGGCGTCAGCATCAGCCTGATTTGTGGGAGAGGCTTGTTAGCGAGGCAGAGGAGAGAGAGATCGAACACAGGCAGGATATAGGCCCTATCATTGGTTATGACAGGGATCCTGCCGCCATAAAGGTCGCAATCTCCAACCTGGAGAGGGCAGGGCTTCATGGCCTTATTCATTTTGAAAAGCGGGAGCTGTCTGAGCTCATCCCCCATAAAAAGACCATTGATAATCCTGGCCTGATTGTGGTTAACCCACCTTATGGGGAGAGGATGGGAGGGGATGCATACAGGTTAAAGGACCTGTACGGCCTGCTTGGTAAAAGGCTCAGGGGTCATTTTTTAAGGTGGCATGCGGCCCTTTTTACAGGCAACCCCAAACTTGCAGAGTTAATAAAGAGCACACCTGAACGTACAGACCATCTCTATAATGGCAGTATCCCGTGTGAACTGATCCAGTATAATATCCCCAATGAACAGGCAGTTGATACAGCAGGGAGGCCTGAAGCTGTTAACCAGCCCGGCTCAGTGCATACCCCGTCCGATGAAGTAGGGATGTTTATCAACCGTGTTAAAAAGAACTTGAGAAGGCTTGCCTCGTGGCGCAAGGCAAATAATGTAACCTGTTTCAGGGCCTATGATAAAGACGTACCTGAGTATGCAGTGGCAATAGATGTATATGAGAAATGGATACATGTGCAGGAATACAGGTCGCCAGATACTATCCCATATGATGTGGCACAAAAACGGCTGAATGATATTTTGGCTGTGATACCATCAATATTTAACCTCCCTCACGAGAATGTCTTTCTGAAACAAAGAAAGGTTCAGAAACAGCTTAACCAGTATGAGAAACATACAGAGGAGGGGAAAAAGGTACTTATTGATGAGGCAGGGCTAAAGTTTGAGATTGATCTTAAGAGCTATATAGATACAGGGCTCTTTCTTGATCACCGGATGACCCGTGCGATGATAGGGTGTATGGCAGCAGGAAGGCGTTTTTTAAATCTCTTCTCATATACAGGCACAGCAACTGTGTATGCTTCAAGGGGCGGCGCTAATACAACAACCTCTGTGGATAAGTCCAATACATACACAAGGTGGGCAAAGAAGAACATGGCCATTAACGGGTTTGATAATAAGAACCACTCTTTTTACAGCGCGGACTGTCTTTCATGGATGCAGCATGAAAAATCCATGTATGACCTCATATTTCTTGATCCCCCCACCTTTTCCAATACAAAAAAGGCCGATTTAAACCTTGATATACAGAAGGATCATGTGGAGATGATCAAGGCCGCAGTAAACCTTCTCGCTGATGGCGGTACCATAATATTTTCTAACAATTTTCGGCGGTTTAAAATGGATCATGCCGCTCTCAAGGATCTTTTAATAGAGGATATTACCGCCTCCACCATCCCGCCTGATTTTGAGAGAAACCCAAAAATACATAACTGCTGGCTGATCCGGAAAAGAGATAATACCTCCGCGGCCGTAAAGGGGAGATAGGTGATGATAGAAAACCGGCTGCCATTCAAAATTCTTGTTATTTGTCTGGCAGCTGTTTTTTTCTCAGGTTGTGGTAAGGAGGTAAAGAGAGTCCCTTTTATAACTGCGCCGGTCAGCGCGCCTGCTCCTGCATCTACACCCCGTATGGGGTATGTCATTCAGGCAGGGGCTTTTTCAAGCCTTGATAATGCCGTAAGGTTTACAGATTCTCTTAAGGGTATGGGACTCGATGCCTATTATTTTTTGCATAAAGCAGGTCTGTACAAGGTAAGGTTCGGGAATTACACCTCAAAAGAGCTTGCACTTATAAATGCCAATGAGCTGAAGGCAAAGGGCGTAATCCAGGAGTTCTATATTGTTACGCCGGAGGATTACCCCTGGGGCAGGGCTGGTGAAAGGCCTGACACTGGCCCTGTAAGGAGCGGGATCGTTAAGGCTGCAAAAAGCTATATAGATATTCCATACAGGTTCGGGGGTACAACCGCGGAACAGGGTTTTGACTGCAGCGGGCTTGCAATGGCAGTGTACAGGCTTAACGGCATTAACCTCCCAAGAACAAGCAGGGAACAGTATAAGGCTGGAAGGGCAGTGGATGAGCGTGACCTGAAAGAGGCAGACCTTGTGTTCTTTGACACCATGTCAAAGGGTCAGGTCTCTCATGTGGGTATATATATTGGTGACGGAAGATTTATCCACGCCCCCAAAAGCGGACAAAATATACGTATAGACTCCATGTCAGCGGGCTATTTCAAAAAGCGGTTCTTGGGTGCGAGGAGCTATCTGTAATCGGAGGGCTGATAATGAAACTTGAGAGTGTAAGGCATATTGGTATCATCGGTCTCGGCATGATCGGCGACAGCATGGCTGTTCTGACAACAGGCCACGGATACCGCACTACCTGCGTTGCCCGCCGGGCTGAGATGATACCTGAATATAAGAAGAGCTACGACATGTACTTTCAACAGATGGTTGATAACCGCGTGATTAAGCCGGGTCAGCGGGAGATCTGTGAAAAATACCTGAAGTACACGATTGACTGCAACGAGCTCCATGACTGTGACCTGATTTTCGAGTGCGTCAATGAAAATCTGGAACTCAAGCAGGATATCTACAGCCGTCTCGAGGAAATCTGCCCCAATGTCAGGGTTATCTGTTCTGCAAGCTCTTCATTTGTGCCCGACCTTCTGACAGGCAAGGCCACGATTTTAAAGGATCGCATCATTGTTGCTCATCCGTTTAACCCGGCACACATGGTGCCCTTTTTTGAACTCTGCGGAGGTAGCGCTACAGGTGAGGGTGTACTCCAGTTTGCCAGAGAGGTGCTTATTTCTCTGGATCGCAGGCCTGTCATTCTTAAGAAACCGGCCCCCGGCTTTATCGGGAACCGTTTACAGTTCGCGCTCTGGCGTGAGGCGCTTAATCTTGTGGAGAGCGGCATTTGCGACCCGAAAGATGTGGACACCTGCCTCAACTACAGCTTCTGCCCCCGCTACACCTCCATTGGCATGTATGAGCATTTTGATAATGGTGGCCTCAAATTGAATGTTGTCACCTGTGATACAGTATTCCCAACCCTCTCAAATATGGACAGGGCACCCGCCTCTATCACAGAGAGGATCGCCCGCGGTGATACAGGCGCCAGAGCAGATTCCCGAAAAGGGTTCTACGACTGGAGCGAGGTGGATATGGAGGAGTACCTTAAGCGGGTGAATGCCCCCTACTGGCGTTTCATGAACTGGGATTTTCCGAAGGAATAGGCGGCGCATTACTGTATGCGACACCTGTTATTCAGGGCTGTTTAAGAAATTCACAGATTTCATTCATGGCCCTTTTTGCCTCCGGGAACAGAGGCGAAAATGCCGGGTAGCAGTGGCACATCCCCTTTTCAACAGTAAGAGTTACCTGAACGCCTGCCTCTCTTGCTCTTTGTGCAAAGGCTATGGAGTCATCCCTCAGTATCTCATTTTCACCAGCATATATGCTTATGGGCGGAAGATCTTTTAAATCTCCATAAAGGGGAGAGATAAGGGGGTTCTTGGGGTCGTAATCCCCTGCATAAAACCTGCTGCAGTTCTGTGCGCTGCCATGGGGTGAAAGGCAGCTCTCTATGTTGGTAACATATGATTTTCCGGTAAGGGCAAGGTCTGTCCATGGCGAAAGCACAACCGCCTTTAAAGGAAGCGGCAGCCCTTTTTCTTTTATAGCAAGCAGGGCTGCAAGGCATAACCCTCCCCCTGCTGAGTCTCCTGCAAAGCGTATATTCTCGGGTCTGTACCCTTTATCAAGTAACTCGCTGTAGGCCTTAATGGAATCATCAATTGCTGCGGGAAATGGATGCTCCGGCGCAAGCCTGTAATCAAAGACAAATGCCGCAACACCGCTTCCTGTGGTAAATTTTGCTACATGTATCCTGTGCCCCTGGGGTGAACCACATATGTACATCCCTCCATGAAAATAGAGTATTACCTTTTCATTTGAACTGTTTTCGGGAATGAGATACTCGGCATACATCTCTTTAACAGGGGCGGGCACAATCTCAACTCCCTTTGGTGGTTTGCCAAACATGGCGCTTCCCTGGTTTGCCTGCCTCCTGAGAGTTTCTATCCCCTCTGGTGAGGGGTCAAAGAGTGGCTTGGTTAATTTAAGACCGAACAGGTGCCTGTTATGCACCAGTGATAGTAATATTTTTGATCTCAGGCTCTGCAATTTTATCTCCTTTTTATATAAACATTTCCATCAGTATATCAGCAGAGGGTGCCTTAAACCTGTTTCCCAGAACTGCCCTGTGAAAGGCAAGCCCCTTGATAGTTGTCCAGAATATTACAGACATCTGATTTGGGTCATATTTTTTTATTGTGCCCTGTTCCTGACCTTCCCTTATTATCTCTTCCATAATCTGATAGGGGTAATCCCTGTTCTCCATTATTGTTTTTTTTGCCCCTTCAGGTATGGCATCAGAGACAGATGCCTGCGCAACAAGATAGTGATACCGGGCCGAGTCATCGCTTTTTTCAAGGTTGATAAGCAGACCCTCAAAGGCTTTTTTGATCTTTTCTTCAGGGGGTAGCTGTATATTCTTAAGGATTGTAACCGCCTCATTCAGACGCCTGAATGCATCCTTGATTATCTCCGTGTATATCTCCTCCTTGGAGCTGTAGTAGTGATAGATAAGCCCCTGTGACATGCCTGTCTCTGCTGCAATATCTGATATCTTTGTTGCGCTGAGCCCCCTTCTTGCAAAAAGCTTCAAAGATGCAGCAAGTATCTGCTCTGTGCGCTGTGACCTCATCAGTTCGTTCTGTTCCCTGTTTCTGGGCAATCTTACCTCATGATTAATTGACTGAATAATTATTCAATGAAAATACAGGAATCAAAAATATTGTCAACTGGAATATACAATGTTGTCTGTGCTGTTAATAAATAAGGTCAAATATTGTGGAATGGATTGACTGAAAAACGATACAATTTTGACGCAAACAGTCTGAAAAAACATCCGTTAAAATTGATCTAACCTTAAGTGTACCGCAATTGTCAGATTAAATAATGATGCACTCGTAAAAGTCGCCAAACACGTCATTCCCGCGGAGACGGAAATCTATAGTTGTACGGGGATACTGGATCCCCGCCTGCGCGGGGATGACGCCAATTAGCTAAATCAAATTTATTACGAGACCATTAATGATGGCAATCCATTACTGTTACCAGTAAAAAATAGTAATTTTTTACCTGAATAGATTGAATGGCATCAATATTGCTATAATAGAAATATGTAAATGAAATAAAAAGATTTTCTCAGATATACGTGCATCTATTCTGCTGGTTCTCGGTCAAATTAAATATTGTAGAGCAACTCAGTTGAGTAAAACGATATCAAGGGAAACAATAAAAAATGCAGAGCAAAATCCCCTCCCGCTCTGCTTTTTTATTTTATAGCCTGTATGATTGCCTTTTTTCCCACTCATGTAAATAATTGATCTTTTAAAGTTACTCCCCTGATGGTATAAGTACCCTTTAATAAAATATACAGAGGAGAATAACAATGCCAAGGGCATGTGATTTGAAAAAAGGAAATGTGGTGGAGATCAATAATGAGATCTATATGGTTAAAAATATTGATGTGAAGACTCCATCTGCAAGGGGGGCAGTGACCCTTTACAAGGTGAGGTTTGCAAACGTAAAGACCAAGCAGAAATATGAAGAGAGCTACAAGGGAAATGATATGCTAAATGATGTTACCCTTGAAAAAAAGCCCATACAGTATCTGTACCCGGACGGTAACCTCCAGGTTTTTATGGATACGGTCGAGTATGGCCAGTATGAAATAGATAGTGAGGCGATCGAGGATGAACTTGTCTGGATTTCAGAGGGGATGGAGGGCCTTGTTGGGCTTGTGGTAGATGGCATAATGATTGCTATTGAGATACCAGCAAGCCTTGCCTTTGAGGTGGTTGAGACCGTGCCCGGTATGAAGAGCGCAAGCGCATCCGCACGTACCAAAACCGCAAAACTGTCAAACGGGATTGAGATACAGATACCTGAGTATCTTGAGGCCGGTGAGATGGTCAAGGTGAACACAGAAACCAGAAAGTTTATTTCAAAGGCATAATCCAATATATTTTTCAGGAGGTATCTATTATGGCTGATTTAGCAGGGGTTAATGGACAAAGAGAAAAGTTCAGGGTTGTAGGGATGCCCAACCTTCCGGGCAGGCTCTCATATGCGATGGCAGCAGGCATAGCAAAATATGGGGCTGATTATATTGTGCCTGATATGCTCCATGCGAAATTTTTAAGAAGCCCATATGCCAATGCCAGGATAGAGAGTATTGATACGGCCAGGGCCAGAAAAATACCGGGTGTTATAGATATACTTACCTTTGAAGATGAGGATATTAAAAACCTTCTTGAACAAGGTGAAATGATGTCTGGGCCTCTTAAATCGATTCTCACCAATAGAGCAGATCAGGAGGGGGCAGAGGTTGGCGCAATTGTTATTGCTGAGTCAGAAGATATATGTGATAAGGCGCTGAGGCAGCTCGATATTAAATGGGATATTCTTCCCCATGTTGTAGATATTCTTGAGGGAAGAAGGGCTGATTCACCGGTTATCCGGCCACCGGCCCCAAAGTCACAGGATACGGCCGGGCCATTTGGAATGGGCGGAGGGAATAACCCGCCCAAAAAGGGTAATGTCTCCTATTCAAACGTGAACGCTGGCGATGTGGAGGCAGGCTTTAAAGAGGCTGACCACATTATTGAATATGATCTGAATATGCCCGCCTTTTCAGGGCATATCCCAAACCCGATAGGTTCTGTGGCATGGTGGTTCCAGAACACCTATCACGGTGAAGGGCTCAACATTCATGTGGAAGGTGTAGGCTCACCCAATGATCCTGGTACAATCGCAAACATGTATAAGGTTCCACCTGAAAAGGTTTTTCAGGAGTGCATGCTGATAGGCGGTAAATACTGTGACTGGGGTCTTCGCAAATCGCAGCTCATTACCCCGCTCCTTGCAAAAAGGGCTGGGAGGCCTGTCAGGTGCGTCAACAGCCGCTATGACCAGTATGACTTTAACCTGAACCAGCGCTTCATGCACATAAAGATAGGCTTTAAGAAAAGCGGGCTTATTACCGCCATAGATGATTTTTCAATCGCCGATTCGGGTGTTGAAGGGAGTTCCATTTTCGGTACTACTATGGATCAGAACTATGGCCCCTATTTCACAACAAGGTGTCAGAACGTTAAGCAGAATATGGATATTGTGGACAGTAATCGTGGGAAGATGTATCTGAGCGGTCAGCATAACCCCATGAACTGGGACTCCATTACACTCGCCATACATCTTATAGCGGAGAAACTGGGTAAAGACCCTGTTGAGATTGCAAGAATAAACCTGCATGGCCCTGAATCACAGACCGACCCCAATCCTGTACCCAGTTTTGAGGCATGTATTGCAGCCGCAAAAAAGATGATGGATTGGAAATGGCACAATACAGGGGGAAAGAGGCTCAAGGATGGCAGGATGCACGGGGCAAGCTTCAGGTACCAGCAGTGCCCGCGTCATTCAGGCATGATCTTCAACTGCAAGCTGGAACTTAAAAACGGGGTGGTTCATCTGGATTCAAAGGGACCGGTTGTCGGTAACTATATCATGGAGGCAAACATGATGGTTGTGGCCGAGGAGCTGGGGCTCAATTATGAAGATATCAGGGGCAGGCTTGATTCCCATGAAACCTATAAACCCTGGGGCGGCGGCAGTGACGGCACAACCGCTTCAGGATGGGCCCTTAAAGAGTGTGCAAACATTTTAAAAAAACAGATCCTTGAAAAGGCAGTTGAAGAGGCAAATACTCCTTCTCCGCAGGGCGGGGTCATGGGCTCGAAGACAAAGCCAGCGGCAAGCCCCTTTAAAGGGATGAAACCCGAAGAGCTTGATATGGTGGATGGAAAGATTGTTGTTAAAAATAATCCCGGCATCGGTGTTCCATTAAAAGAGGCGGTAAGATCAAACCTCTTTGCCACCTATTCAGGCAGGCCGCCGCTTTCTCTCTGGAATGAACGGGGTAAAAAGCTTGATACAATGAATGTAGCCATGTGCGAGGTGGCTGTGGATGCGGAGACCGGTGAGGTTGAGATCATCAGGTTTGGCGTGGTTGCAGATACAGGCAAGATCATGCGGCGCACATCACTGGAAAGCCAGATAGAGCAGGTGATGTTTTTCAGCGAAGGGTGCCAGTTATATGAGGATTACATCTATGACAGCAAAACAGGTGTTAAGCTAAGCGCAAATATGTTCGAGTATAAAAAACCAACTATACTGGATCATGCGCCAGTAGCAATGGAGCTTCTTGAAACTAGGGCAGGTAATGCGGCCTATGGCTCTAACGGCATCAGCCACTCACTTGCAAACACACACCTTGTAATAGCTGCAATATATAATGCAATCGGCAAATGGGTTGATCCCCCGGCAACGCCGGACAAGGTTTTAAAGGCATTAGGAAAGGCATAATTACAGGGGTTTATAATATTATTGGCTAAAACCAGATTTTTAGTAAGCAACGTTAATTCTGAATAATGATGGAAATAACTGTAGGGGCAGGCCTCCGTGCCTGCCCTGTTAAATTGATCATTAGGGACTCTATTTAACAGGACGAAATGGGAATCCATAAACCAATTAGGGCGCGGGAAAATTACAGCTTTATCCGATTTGATAATATTTTTTTAAAAGGTGGTCTTATCTAATTATAAAAGGAATCTCCACTGAATGACGGCCCCGTATTTTTATCCCCAGTTCTATTCTTTATGTCTTTCAATAATGTTTTATGCTGAAGGCTGACAGCAAAAAGCTGAAAACTTTACATACTGCGGCTGAAGAGAAACCTGTGTTCCTCTCCCTCAACTCTAATAACAATATTGAACTCTCCTTCCGCTTTCTCTTCTATATCTCCTGTATCGTATATTATCAGCCCGGTTACACTGCGGGCCGGCGTTATAGTTTGCGGTTTAAAAACAAGGGACGGAACAATTCCTTCGAACTGCTCATAGACTCTAATAGTCTCTTCAAGGTCGTCTGCCGATGATAAAAATTTGGGGATCCACATTTTTACTATGGTTTTAGCATCCTTTGGATCTATGAATTCAATTCTTTCGGCTGTACGGCCTATGTCTGAGAATATGCGGGCTACTATCCTGCCTTCGGCATTAAAATAGTCATTTTCAAGGTCTTTCATAAAATCCTCAAGAGGTTGAATTTCAAGTTTTATTGGAGCAGAAACTTCATCCTTTTTCCTGAATTCTATGGATATATTCTCATTACTTATGTTGAGAGATTCTCTTCCCCTGTTATGTACAAGAAGGTTGAATATAATTTTATCCTCTATATATTTGAACTTCGTGTAAAGAGTAAGAGTTACCGTGTGTCTTTTCTCGGATATAACAGCGCCATCGTAATCCACCTTTTGCATTAAAGATGGCTTTGCGAC
>JAFGFM010000063.1 GCA_016931115.1 Deltaproteobacteria bacterium
ATAAATCTTAAATAAGGTATATATTGACGCAATAAAAAAAGGTTCGGTATAATTACCGACTAGTTTCATTCACAGGGTAGGACTTTTAAAGAGACATCCTTTGCATAGAAACTTAAAAATTAATTCGAAAGGAGGATGTCAACATGAGTAGTGGTACAGTGAAATGGTTTAATGACAAAAAAGGTTTTGGTTTCATCGGACAGGATGATGGCCCGGATGTATTTGTTCATCATTCAGGTATTGTATCAAACGGTTTCAAGAGCCTGGATGAAGGTGCTCGTGTCACGTTTGATATTGAGAATGGCCCCAAAGGCCCATCAGCAGTAAATGTAAAAACTATATAATTTCTCTACATAGTAGTTGAAAATTAAGGGCGCTTCATAATGTTTATGGGCGTCCTTTTATTTTTTGATCTACACGATTAATGATCAGCGTAAATCAATATAAGAAAGGAGGTAACATATGAATCATATAAATTTTCATAACAAAATAGCAATCTGTGAAATCTGTAACAAGGCAATATATGAAGGGCAGGGGAATGTAATGATGATGGGTTTTAACGGTAATCATTGTGTTCATGTCATCCATATACAGGATGATCGCAGGTTATATCGAAGTTGGCGAAGCGACCTGCTGAAAAAAGCCGCATAATTTCTTTTAAAAAATTCAATTTCTACAGCGTACATCTGATAATGACAAGGCGTTACATTTTCGCCTTTTTCAAGTTCTCTTTAAAACCTTCTTTGTAACCCTTTTGAAACAGGCTTATTATTGGTAGAGGTACTCTAATTACAAGCCTGATCGATAATTGCATAGTAAGTTGACTTAATGAACATCCTGTGGGATGCTATAAAAAATTATCACATGTACATGTTATCCCAGTTTTGAGATTTTCAGATCTGTAAAAAGAGTGATTCCCTAAATGAATATTATCAAAGAATCAATAGAAATGTCTGAACAGAATAATGATAAAAGCAAGCTACAGGTTTTTTTAGATATTTTTAATAATATCCTGGGATCGGTTCGTGAAGCCCTGATTTTGCTTGATTCTGATTTTAGAGTGATCAAGGCAAATGATTCCTTTTACCGGACATTCAGTGTTACCAGGGAAGAAACAGAGGGATCAATAATATATGATCTTGGCAACCGGCAGTGGGATATCCCACGTCTCAGGGAATTACTTGAAGACATCCTTCCCCATAATTCAAAATTCAATGACTTTGAAGTGGAACATAAGTTTGATGCCATTGGCCATAAAATAATGCATCTTAACGCAAGACGGATTTACAGAGAGTTTAACGGCTCCAGATTAATCCTGCTTGCTATCGAGGATGTTACTGAGCGTGAATATTATAAAAGGCATCTTGAGGAGCTTGTTGAGAAACGAACTGCCGAAATCCACCAGGCAAAAGAAGATGCTGTTAAAGATAAAAAAAATACTGAAGCAGCACTTTTTGAGATTAAAAAACTGAAAGACCAGCTTGAGGCCGAAAGGGCGTACCTTCAGGATGAAATTAAACTGGAGTACAATCATGAGAACATTATCGGACGGAGCGACGGCCTGAAATATGTTCTGTATAAAATCGAGCAGATCGCAAACACAGATACAAACGTACTGGTGCTTGGTGAAACAGGGACCGGAAAAGAGCTTGTCGCAAGGGCAATTCACAGCCTGAGTCAGCATAAAAAGAGGGCACTGGTTAAGGTGAACTGTGCTACACTGCCTTCAAACCTTATAGAAAGCGAGCTGTTCGGTCACGAAAAGGGGGCCTTTACAGGTGCACATTCAAGGCATCTGGGGAGATTTGAGGTCGCTGACGGGACTACACTTTTTCTGGATGAAATAGGCGAGTTACCGCTTGAACTGCAACCCAAGTTACTGAGGGTTATTCAGGATGGAGAATTTGAAAGGCTTGGCAATTCTCAAACTGTCAAGGTCAGGGTAAGAATAATTGCAGCAACAAACCGCAATCTTGAAGAGGAGGTTAAAAAAGGCCGGTTTCGAGAAGACCTGTGGTATCGTCTGAATGTCTTTCCCATTACCATGCCGCCTCTCAGAGACCGTTTGGACGATATCCCTCTTCTTGTGGATTTTTATGTGAAAAAGATCGCTAAAAGAATGGGTAAGTCCATTGATGTCATTCCTGCAAATATAATGAATGTTTTACAGAATTATCAATGGCCCGGCAATATCCGTGAACTGGAAAATGTGCTTGAACGTGCAGTTATAAATTCTTCAGGCCCTAAATTGCGTCTGGTGGATGAACTACAGACTCAGGTAAAATATTTATCAACCCCTGGAAAAAGTCTGGCGGCCTTTGAACGAGAATATATTTTACAAGTCCTTGATCAGACACAATGGAAAGTCAGCGGTAAAAACGGGGCAGCAGAGATACTTGGTCTCAATCGCAGCACTTTGCGTGCCCGAATGTTGAAACTTGGAATTACTAAACCATAAAGCCCTGGTAAATTCAAATCTTTACCATGCCACTTTAAATATCATGGTCATATTTAACCATTAACCAAATGTGACCATTATTTATCATTTAAGTGATATTTCATTAAACCCTTTCGGGACTATATTAACCATTATAAATCAACAGGTTGTATCATTTTAAATCACCCTTGCCATTATGGCATGAAGCTTGGATATACCATAATATAATTCCGGATTTTTTGATAGTTATATAGATCAGAATCTATTTTTAGACACGACTCGATTAACATAATCTTAAATAAGGAGGGATTTCAGTATGGAACAGCTAAATAAAATTACGATGGACAGGTTGTGGTTAGAAGAGGTTGAGGGCGATACTGTTATATCGGCTATAGAAATGAAGGATTTAGTTGCTACTATTGCAAAGATGCTTGTAGACAAACCGGATCAGGTAATTACTTCAGAGATAAAAGGGCAACAGGTCTCGGTGATTGAGTTAAAAGTGGCCCAGGAAGATGTCGGGAAAGTAATAGGTAAGCAGGGACGCACTGCTCATGCCTTGAGAGACATCCTTATGGCAGCATCAGCCAAATTAAAAAGGAGATGTACCCTGGAGATACTGGCGTAAGGGATAAAGGGAGAGAGGTTGAGAGAAAGAAGGCTAAAGGCTGTTAGGTTTTTAGATTATGCTTCAGCCTTCCCTGTAAATGCATTTTTTCAAGCCATAGCTTCTCAGACCGCCATTGATATTTTCAGGTGCGACCCCTATTTCGCTCTATTTCGCATTCCACAGAAGTTAATTCTGTCAAATGTGTAGGGCTGACACCAATTGCTTCATGAGTCCTCACAAATATAACGTCAAACTCAAAGTCAAGGGTTCTGTCATTCTTTTCTGAAAGACCTTTTAACCTGTTAGCTTTTATATAGTTCAATTGGTATTTTTAAGTATAAATTTTATTCTCAATGTTGCATTCATTCAGCATATTGACATTTAGCTTATAAAAGATTAATATTTTTTCACTCATTAGCCATTCCGAAAGGATGTAAGAGCTAAAGGAGATGGGTTCGCCGTCTGAGCGAACCTTTTTAATTTATACGCTTTGCATATTTCCTTTCTAAATCCTGACGCTTATAAGATTTATCAATATAAAATGATGTAATGAGCCTCTGGACTCCATTGGGAAATTTTTTCATAATAACAGCAAAATCATTATCTTTAAGCCATAAATAAGTTTTTATGGTCAAATCCTCTTCTTCATAATCCCATGCCAGTATTTCTGTGTCTCCTGCTTGTTCTATTAATGCCCTGATCCATGGTAATCGTTCACACCTACGCAAATCCGGGTACCTATCCTCATTAAAATATACTTGTTCTGAAGGGAAAAATTTCTTTTTCCGGCGAGGAATTTTCACCTTTTTTTCAGAACGAGTTGTAAGATGCCAGAATATTTTTTCTCGGCCGTCTTCCATTTCCCTGAATATCCAGACCCTATTATCAAAATATCTTAGATCATGATCACGAATATCCCTGCAAAAAATATCATAAAGCATGTCATAGGTTGAATCTATCCATGGATCAACACAGACCATATTAGGCAACCAATCATGCATTTTCAAACCCCGCACTGTCTGGTCGCCAGATACAGATATTAAATTTACGTTCACCTGGAAGCGTATTTCGCAACAAGCTGAAACCAGTCCTCTTTTTTATCAAACCTATAATATCATTTTTCGCTGTATTGCCGGAGAGTCCGCGGGCATGATATGAAATAGCTCCGACAAAGAGGTCAGCCAATTGAAGAAGTCCTATATCATGTGACCGGACATGCTGAATCCGTTCAATTATTTCTCTGGAAAAATCATAGTTTGCATTACATAATACTTCCCTGAGTTTACTTAATTTTTTTCTGCTTCGTGTATCTTTAATATCAATATATACATGAAATTTATTTTCAGGGGTGATCAAATTCCGCAGAAGATAAAAATACATCTTGTAATACCATTCATCATGTGTCTGGTTATAATTAGTATGAACCAGTATTGATTTATCTGGTATTACCCAAGCCCTGAACCCCATTGAGCTCTGGTCAAAAAAATAATTAACAAGTTCATAATAGAAATCTCGTTTTCCTAAAGATATTTTTGACCATTTTATTTCAAAAAAAGGAGAGAGATTATGTCTGGCTTTGATTTTAGCAATCTCTTGATTATATGTACTTGCCCCGGCTTTATCGGACCAAAGTGCACCTAAGACCATAGCTCTCTGGCCGTCATTAGGTAAATGGCAACTCTCATCACAATATATATTTATTATTTTGCCCATTTAAGCCCTCTTTTCAAGAAAAGTTTTGCCTCTGACCATTAATTATGCCGCACCTTCCATTTCTCTTCACCTGCCTTCAGGTTTCCCAGGTTGTTGTCGCCGTTCACAAAAATAAGGTCAAACTCAAAATCAAGGATTCTGTAATCCTGTTTCTAAAGACCTTTTAACCTGTTATCTTTTATCCAGCTCAATTGGTATTTTTAGGTATGACCCTTTTTTTATTCATCCTTTTCTTTAGGTGTAATTTGCTTTTTGCTTATATTTTCTATTACATTCAGACTTTCAAGATATCTTTTTTCCACCTCGCTCAAGGTTTTTTGCTGATACTTTTTATATTCGGTAGTAGCCTTTTCAATCGCTGTTTCATGGCTTACTGAACCTGATCCCTGCAATAATTTTTCACCGCTCATGGTCAATATTTTATCCAGATGGAGAGCCCAGTCTTTCATTTAATAAAATTCGATGGAAACATCTGACATGGGGTCATAATCTATGCTGGTTGCATAAATATCCAGTACCTGGCGGTAAAAACCTTCTCGGATGAACGAATGTCGCGAATTCGTTGCAGTAATTCTTTCCAATAACCGCCGCCCCCAAACTTTTAAGCCTCTCATCATCCATGGCAAAGCCTTTGATGATGTATTCTTTGAGGATATTTGTCGCCCAGATTCTGAATTGGGTCGCTCTTTTGGAATTGACCCGGTACCACACAGCAATGATTGCGTCAAGGTTATAGTATTTCACTGCTTTTTTTTTGGGTTTTCCCTTCAATAGCGCCATGTTGAGTGGTTGTTTTTTTCTTTCATGATTCCTGCCCTCAATATTGTAAACATCTAAATTGCAATTCATTCAGACAAATCAATTGATATTTTGAAGCACGACTCCCATTTTACATTATTCTGTCTCCCACATCCTCTTATGGAATTCCTCTTCACCTGTCTTCAGGTTTCCAAGGTTGTTTCCGTCGTCCACAAAGATAAGGTCAAACTCAAAATCAAGGGTTCTGTAATTCTGTTACTAAAAGACCTTTTAACCTGTTATCTTTAATCCAGCTCAATTGATAATTGAGGTGCGACCCCTATTTCGCTCTATTTCGCATTTCACAGAAGTCAATTCTGTCAATTGTGTAGGCCGATTGCTTCTATAATAATATTGACAGTCTAATATATTCTAAATAATATATTAAACATCCATAGCGATGAGGTGTATATGCAAAAATACTCAAAAAAAATACAGGTGCTATTAACTGAAGAACAATTTCAGGACCTTGCTGAAATAGCTGATCAAAGGAAAAAGAAGCTGGGAGTAATAGTCCGGGAGGCAATTGAAGTTTACTACCTGAAAAAGGCTAACCAGCGAAAGGTATCAAAGGCTGTTGATAATCTTCTTGAGATGCCTGAAATGCCTGTGCCTGAAAATTATCAGGAGTGGGAAGAACAATACCTGAAGGATAAATATTCAAACATATGAAATATTCAGCCTGCAGATTCATTGATGCAAATATAATTATGTATGCTATAGGGGCACCACATCCCCTTAAGAACCCTTGCAGGGCAATACTTGATGAAATAAAGAATGGCTCTCTTCAGGTGGTTACTAATACTGAAGTACTACAGGAGATACTGTATCGTTTTTATTCATTAAAAAGAAACGATCAGGCTGAAATTGCATATAATGCCCTTGTTGGGATGTGCCTCGATATCCTGCCTGTTACGCGTAAAGATATGGACAATGCATTGAGTCTGTTAAAAGAATTCCCGCATATCACAACTCGTGATGCTGTGCATGCTGCTACAATGATAAATAATGAAATAGAAGAAATAATCTCAACTGATTCTCACTTTGACCTTATTCAGGGGATTAAGAGGGCTAAGCCAGAAAAATAAGGTATTACCTGCTTTTTTCAAATCATTAAGGAGGATTTACGCATGTCTCTCATTTCCTGTAAAAAAATATCCAGCCACATCAGGGTGTTCATAGCCACCGTGATTTCCATGCTGGCAGTAACCTGTTTGATGAACTGCAATTCAAATAGTCCTGACGCAGCTTCTCAATCATCCACATCGGATCTCACCTCTAATGTTGCAGGGATTGAAGGCATGATCGGGAAGGCTGAAGCCATAAGGGCTATAAAACGTCTTCAGTGCGCATACGGCCAGTATGCAGAATTCGGTCTGTGGGATGATCTTGCTGATCTTTTTGCCTCTGATGGCATTGGCCATTATCCTGTTGGGGATCTTAAAAAAGAGGAGATCAGGAAACTTTTCATTAATGATATTGGCGGGGGTAAACTGGGATTACCTGAGGGGCTGCTCTATCCTCACATCATGCTTCAACCGGTAGTAACCCTTGCCCCGGATGGAAAATCGGCTAAAGGCAGATGGCGCGTATTTACCATGCTAGGGTTCCATGAGAAAAATGCAAACTGGGCAGGAGGGGTCTATGAGAATGAGTATATAAAAGAAGATGGTGTATGGAAGATCAAGGATCTGCGATTTTATCTCCAGTACAGCGGCCCATATGAGCAGCCTGGCTGGACAATAGCAAAGGGAGATATACCGATACACTATACCCCTGACCTTGCGGGCGCTCCGGCTCCCATGAGTACTGCACCTGCCACATCAGTAACACTTCTGGATGAAAAGGGCCTGAAGGACAAACTGAAAGAGCTTCTCATGCGCGGTCAACGGCTCAATGATCAGCAGGAGGTGGAAAACCTTCAGCATATTTATGGTTACTATGTGGACCGTAAGATGTGGGATGATGTTGCTGACCTTTTCACAGAGGATGGTACAATGGAATATGGTCTCACAGGGGTCTACACAGGGAGGAAAAGCATCCGGCATGCTTTGGATCAGTTTGGGCCTAAGGGGCTTCGTGAAGGAGAGCTTAATGATCATCTCCAGGTACAGACACTTGTAAATATCTCCCCAGATGGAAAAACCGCCTGGGCACGTGGGAGTGATCTTATCATGTCCGGTAAATACAGTGAATCAGGCGAGTGGGGGCTTGATGTATTTGAGAACGAATATGTAAAAGAGGATGGGACATGGCGTATTAGGGCCATGCATACCTACCCGGTAATGCGGGCAGACTATGACAAAGGCTGGGTCAAAGGTGCTAAACCTGCACCCGGAATAAACAAGGCATTTCCGCCGGACCTGCCCTCGACAGCGACATATGAGATTTTCCCGAAATATTATATTCCCTCGTTTCATTACAATAACCCTGTTACAGGGCTTTCACCCAGGTACCCTGAAGGGGTGACAATTACAGGTAAGTTCACAGATTTAAAGAGCTCAATGTCTGGAACAATCGCTCATGATGCAGATGAGACTGCTATTGGTGACATGGAAAAAATTGTTAAAGAGGTTAAACGGCTTACAGCAAGGGCAATCGGTTATGATGCCTGCGAAAATCTCACATCCGCATACGGGTATTATATTGATGATTTTTTGTGGGATGATTTCTCAGACCTGTTTGCTGTGGACGGATGGAGGGAAGCGCCGTTTGTGGGCATATACATCGGACGTGAACGCATACGCAAGTCTCTTAAGGAGCAGTACCCTTTTGCCGGAGGGAGATCTACAGGCTTTTTTACCGCTCATCATATTATCCAGCCGGTCATTAATGTTTCAGCGGATGGCAAAAGCGCCAGCATCAGGGTGCGCCTGTTCCAGCTTTCAGGCTCGGACGGAAAGGATGGTGTATGGATGGCGGGAATATTAGAGAAAAAGGCAAGGATAGAGAATGATATCTGGAAGCTTACTGCCATGGACCTTGATTATACCTGGACTGCCGATTATAAAGGTGGCTGGGCAAAAGGGCCTATGTCTCTCAAGCTTTCAGCAGGTAAGATAGTGGAGACATTTCCTCCTGATAAACCGATGCGCGGCCCTTCTGAGGCACCTTTCCCGAAAATTGTTGAATTGCCCTTTCACTATGTCAACCCGGTGAGCGGAAGAAGGCCACCTCTGCTGCTGGAATAAATAGGATCAGCAGCAGTTACTATAGTATTCTTTCACATCATAGCATCCAACAGGGCGTCCTATGGCCCCTATAACAGAGAGGTCCACCCCGGTACTGTCACCGTGATATTCAAATCCGCTGACACGCATGGTCTTATTATTGATAGCTATACAGGTCTCGTAGGTAGTTCCTGCCTCCTCGTGCAGATCAAAAATATATACCCCTTCACGAAGTTTTATATATATACATGGAGCGCTCCACTGCATCCCTAATGTCTGGTCATCAGTGTATATGGTCCAGGTTGCTGAATGAGGTGTAGTATAAAGATGCATGGAGGTCATTGCACCCCATGTCCTGCTGAAGCCTTTGCCCACTAGTTCATCCGTGAAGTCATGTCTTTTGTATCGTGGGGCCTTCACGCCTTCCATTTCAGCCACACCAAAGAAGGTTGTATAGGATATTTCATTTGCACTGTATTCGTTTCCCATCTTCGATTCAATACATGTTGTTAGCCCGTTAGTAAGGTCCAGCGCTATCTTAACATTTTTTCTGGGCCTGGTTCCGCTTTGTATGTGGCCAAAAAAAACCAGGTTTTTATCTATCTCAAATGCCCGGTATGATTCCCTGTGCCATTCTGTTTCGCCATGAATTCGCCATGAGAGGGTCTTTCTGTCTATAACCCTGTATTCCAATATTGGGCCATTGTTATCATATCGCAGGATGAAACAACTGAGGGGTAAAAATCAAGGGTCTCAATACCAGTGTCCTGCCTCCAGTACATGCCTTTGCCCTCTATCCTGTTTGTGGTGTGATGGCGCTTTTCAGGAGGGGTCTGCCCTGGCACATCAACGTAACCGAAATATATCTCGCGCTGAACCTCCCTGTTATCCAGCTCCTGCCCCTGGTTGTCCTTCCTGCCGCAGAACCATACCTCAAAAAGGGTTACAAGATTTGTAGATAGGTCAATAAATGCATTGTAGCTTTTTAAAGTATCAGGAACCATGTGAGAAAAGAAGACCATATGCTTCGAATCAAGTAAACCATAATGAGCTTTAATCGATGACCCGCCATCTTCAGAGAATATAAGTGTGCCGTTGTCTTTAAAGCTGTAACTCAGGCTAGGACCATTATCGGTTATTATCTTGATAGATTTTCCTGCAAGAGCATTTGATAAACCCGATATGCATTTTGGTCCAGAATCAGCCATAGCAAGTTTCTTTGAGATCTGATCTTTTGTGAGTTTAGTATACTTGAATCGATGCATTGGTGTATTCATCTTTGTGGCTCCTAAATAGAACTATCTTTAAGATGGTCGATAGTTAAATCTTCCTAGTTCAATCTTCAAATGATAATATTTCCGAAAAATAATAATCATACATTAGTCAGGAATATTCAGAACTGTTGACCTTTATTCGTAATTCCCGTCCCGTATCAAGCCTGGGATAAACTTCAGCGGGAATCTATTTGAATTGTTTAAAAGCCAAAAAAAATGGATACCCGCCTGCGCGGGTATGACGGACTATGTATGTCGATATTTGGACTTTGTTTGTTATTCCAAGTCATCTCAATCCTGTCAAAATAAAAATCCCCCTATGATCAATAGAGGGATTTTCAAAAGATCTACCATGCAGGGTTTTTAGTTGGCCCCATCCATTTCTCAACACCCTCGTTATAAATAACGCGTTTGCTGAAAAGCCACTGGCCATTTACCTTTACCATTTCATCCTCATAATGGCCATAACCATCAAACACGGCCTTCTTTTCAGGGTTGTCATTGCTGTAATGGAACCAGTAAGACCTTCCATATGCCTTGTCGCCTTCAACCTTGATCACAATATTGGTGATGTTATGACGTCCTGTAGCAGTACTTGCCGAATGATCGAAAACAGCCCTGGACTCCTCAATAGCCTTACGGATAGCATCACGCCCCTTGACCTTGTACTCTACAATATCGAGCTCTCCATCTTCCGTGAAGGTCGATACATATGTGTCCAGGTCAAAAAAATCGAGTGCAAACAGGTAGCGCGCCTGGAGGTCTTCTATCTGTGCACGGTCTTCACCATAGCTCGCGCTTTTTGTATCTTTCTGATTGCATGCAATGATGAAGATCAAGGAAATGGCAATAGCTGTAATTATAAGTAAATTAAATTTTTTCATTTATTATTCTCCTTTGATGATTTAAGGGGCCGAGGGGTCGAGGATTCAAGGGTTCAAGCGAATTTTATTGTTTTTACACTAGACCCCCTGACCCCTTGAACCCTGCTTTTCTTTACTCCCACCCTGTTTTTGTGCCATATGGCAGTACCAGCCCTGTTGCCTCTATATCGTAAATCTTACCCCTTTTGATCTTGAAGAAGTGGATAGCCGGCATATTGAATGTGCCCTGGAATGCTGGTACTTTATCCACGCCTGGGATACCATTGATTTTCATCTCTTTAAGCTTACTGTCATGGTAGAGGTTTGAAAAGCCCACTGCCAGACCCTTTTGTTCATCAATTACCAGTAAGCGCCTGTTTCTAATTTCGGTTATGTAACCCCACACACCGGCAGTGATCTGGCCTTCACATGTATTGGGTGCAAGTGACAGGGCCTTACCCAGTTTCATCATCTCAGGGTCTTGTGCCTCAGGGGGCGCAAAGTTCCTTGGCGCCTCTTTTGGTTCAGGAAAATCCTCTTTGGTGCCTCCTACAGATATGCCGCCATTTTCACGGCGCTGGCACTCCTTTGCATATGGGGCCAGGGTGCCGTCTTCGCCGGTAAGCGAGTCATAATAGGCAAGCCCTATATCGAGCATCTGGTTACGGGGTGTCTTGTCTTCAGGTGCAATATCCTCTACAAGCCCGGGCCGTGGTTTTTTAAGATTTTGGATACTGATCTCATTTTTTGTAACAACATGGTGTTCCACCTCGGAGATTTTGCCGCGGCGCAGCGCAAGACGCACCCCCAGCAGGATATCCTCATTGTTGTTCTCCTTCATCATAAAAAGCCCAGCCACCTGCTGATTGATGGGGTCGGCAGCATATACCTGAAATTCAGAGGGGCCGCCAGAGGCAGTGTCCCAAAGCCCGAAGCCAACTGGTATCTCAGCGGTGTTCTGGGTATACTTGACATACCTGTCAAATGGCACTGCCGATGGATTATGGGCAACAAGGGCTGCCAGATAGTCCTTCATCAATTTTACAAGACATTCACGGTCGCAATGCCCGGAAGTGTAGGCAAAGGATGTAGTGGAAAAAAGAAAAACAGCAAGTATAACCAAACCAATTTTAATAAATTTCATATAAAATCCTCCTTTATGATTTATTTGAACATGTGATGTTTTAAAATTGTAATTTTCGGTACATTGTAGGGGCACAGCGCACTGTGCCCATGCCAGAACAAGCCACCATGCCAATGCAGGCACGGTCCAATGTACCCATTTGGGCACGCCGCTTCGTGCCCTTGCTGGAATAACCCATCATGCTGATAAGGGCACGGTGCGCCGTGCCCCTACTGTGTCCCAAACAAAAAATCCCAATCGATAACAGAAAATTACCTTACACTCTGGATACTATCCGATATACCCTGTTCATAGGTGCTCCATCCTGCATTCATACCATAGGGGCACCTGTGGAAGATCGCCTCAATCCTTCGGATATTGCCTTTTTCTATCTTGAAAAGTTCTGCCAGTTGCCATGTCCAGTTAATATTGTCATGGTCAAAAAAGGCAAAGGCAAATGCTATGCCCCTCTCCTGATCCACTGCTACAAATCTGCGGTCTCTGACACGTGTAATGAATCCCATTTTCCCTGCCTCAAACTGCTCCTTGCAACCCCAGTGGGTTGAATACACAGTGGCAGTCTTGGGATCAGGACGTGTCTGGCCCTCAGGTACAGGGACATTGGTGGCTGCTACGCCGTTTTCAATGCGGTGACAGTCATCTGTAAAGGGATAATAGCCTTTGCCGTGATCATTCTTCTGCAGGCCGGAAAAGTAATAGTTTGCGGTCTTGATCAGCTCTTCTCTGGATGCGCGCTCCTTAACCGGGATAGGGTCAGTAAATATCTTATGGGGCGCACCCATCTTTTCTACCAGTTCGCCGACTGTGGCCTTTCCAGTAAGACCCATGGTGTCACTGGCAGGGCGAATAACAATCTGTTCTGCCTCTGTTATCAGTTTATTGACTATCTTGAGCCTTATTGCCAGCCCAACAGGCTGGTCTTCTCCCTTTCCATTACCCCCGCCTTCATATGCGGTGCCAAGGAATGCTACCTGCTGAGTCTCTATATCAGGGACATAGAATTTATAAGTTCCCTTTTTTGACATGGTTACCCAGAGACCCTCGTTACCTAAGGGGAGCCTGACACCATTTTCTGTAAATTTACAGTCCCTTGAAAAAAGCTCAAGGGTTGGATTGTTGTCACTCATTGCATCCATGTACCTCTCTATATAACCTTCAAGACATTTACGGTCGCATGAACTGCCGGTTCCCTGTGCATATACAACCGGAACCAAAAATAAAATTAACATAATAATAAAAACTCTGACTCGCATACTATTCCTCCTTTTAGTTGTTTATTTTGTGCACACAAAACTGTCTGCATTGTTTGTATCTCCTCCCCTGTAACGCGCCACAAGGGGATAGGGGCACAGGGGTCTTGTAACACCCGGAAATGCCTTACCTGTTGCAATGATTCTATCAGGAGCGCGGCCATCTTCCACCCATGCCATGATTGCATCAAGCATATCAAACCTGTCAGTCGCCTCTCCTCCGTCACAGTGACACATGCCGGGTATAAAAAAGAGGCGAACAGAATCTCTGATAGCCTCCCCATTGACTCTGAATGCCTCATCATACCAGCCCGCAAGCACGCTTGAGGCCATACCCTGATCGGATAGCCCGTTATAGACTATCATCTTTCCATGAGGAACAAAGGTTGATAAGAAGGTGGAATCAGCATCACTCATTGCCCCTGTATGACGTGTACGTTCCACATCCCTGTCAAAGTCAAAATCAAGCGGATCAAGATCAGGTTCTGGAGGTGTCAATTGATAATATTTTATATTCTCTAATCCCAGCGTTGCATCAGCCGCATCCCATTCTCCTGTTCCGGATGAGCCAAAGTGCATGGCACGCCAGATGGGGTCGGCAATACCCGTATCATAATTATAAGGACCATAAAGCTGTTCCCCTTTGCCTGTTCGAGGGCCTGAATAGATATCACGCAGGGCCTCTACCTGTGCCATGGAAAGACAGTTTTCTGTTTTATCTCCTTTACAGGTCAAAACACCAGGGTCATAATTACAGGCCTGCCAGTCATTAATTATACCGTCAGCAAGGCCGTCAAGATCATCACAATGTTTAAGAACGCTTTTTGCCACCATACGCAGGTCATCATCCGAAAATGCATGTGATATAATCGGGCGACCCTTGTCATCCTTTGGTGCAATACGGGCAGCAACCTGCAGATTCCACATCTGGTCAACAGCTATCCTGGAAAATTTAATAGAAGGATCACCTGCTACAATACCGTCAAAATAGAGAGGGAAACGCTGTGAGGCCATCAGGCCCTGTCGACCGCCATTGGAACATCCCAGAAGGTATGAGAAGGAAGGTGCCTTGCCGTAATATTTTTCAACCACCTCTTTGGCTTTTGGAGTAACTGTTCCCAGTGCATTATATGCGTAGTCTATACGAGACTGCTGGTCAAGGCCAAAGGAGCCATCCATCCAGTCACTGCGATGGCCGCCGTCTGTTGAAACAACTGCAAAACCGCGTGCCAGTGCAGAAGGCCTTACTGAGCCAAAGATATCACCCAGAGCAGGGGCAAGCCTGCCGTCAAGCCCTCCGCCTCCATGAAAAACAAACCGGCCATTCCACCTTGAGGGCATTCGCAGATCAAACCCGATTCCGAAATTGCGACCTCCCTGACCGATCCTGGGATTAATCATACCCTGAACAAGGCAATGTTCAGGAAGCAGTTCGCCGTTTTTATCCGGAACGCCGCTTCCATCAGCAGCAGGCGCAGGGCCAGCCGGGACTATCTCTGCCTTTTCGATAACAAAGCCCGGTGTTGCAAGATCGGCTATGGTTGCACAGCGTGATGTGCTGGCATTTGTATCCTCCCCGAATGCCGCATTGACTGGGAGAATAGCTGCTGGTAACAAATAAATGAATGCCGAAAGTAGGGCCTTAAAAGAGATATCATTTGAAAAAAATGATTTGGAACACATGTGTTAACCCCCTTTTGAATGGTCTATTCGCAGAAGAAACAGTTTCGATTACGAACAATACTGATAATGCAGATTATTTGTACTGTCAAACACAAAATATCAGCTGAAAAGGGATTTATATAATAGCAGATATAACTATTATCTTGACACAAAAAAGGGATGCGCCTATCTTCCAAAGGTCATAGATACTCTCCCCGTTATGAAAAAGGGCCATGATGGACAAAGAAATAAAGGATATTATTAATGTGATGGAAAAACTGGATGGGATATTATTCTCCAGGTTCCAGCGTATTGGTAAGCGCATCAGCATGAAGGATCCTTTTAGCGAGCTTACAAATACGCAACTGCAGGCAGTATTCAAGATAGGTAAAATCCAGCCATGCACCCTGTCTGATGTTGCAAAGACCCTGAGGATATCCAAGTCCTCTGCCTCAACCCTGGTTGAAAGGATGGTGGTAAAGGGTGTGCTTGAGAGAAAGCAGGACCCTGATAACCGAAGGCGTGTCCTGATTACTGTCACAAAGCCGGTAAATAAATTTCAAAAGACTATTGATGCGGAACTTATAAAGGAATTAAAAAGGATCGCTACTAAGATGCCCCGTGCAGATTTTAATAAATGGGTTGAGGCAAACAGGGCGATTGACCTGGCAGTAGATGCTGTCTACGGGTCATTAAAAAAGGGTTAATAGATATTGTATTTAGCCTTAAGCCTTGCAAGCCTTTTTATATACTCGGAATAAAACTTAAAACCAGATTTTCCTGAGATATCGCCATACACAAGCCTTATATATGGCCTTATATCAATGCCGTAAGGGTTCTGTTTTGTGTCATTTGCCCTGTCCAGTATAAGAAGGCTGTAGTAGCTGGTCAGTATCCTTATCTTTGAATCCCTTCGCATAAGGTAGGTTCTTCCGCCGATAGTATTAAGGAAAAAGCCTGCATATTCATATAATGCCTGCTGAGAAGGGCGGCCTTTTAACCCTGAATTATTATTGTGTGTGTACCACGTGAAGAAATCCCTCATAGTGGATTCCATATCTTCATCTTCATATGAAAGAACATCCCTGATCAGGGATAATCGTTCGCGGCCAAGGTGCCTGTAAAAATGGGCTATGTTCATGAACATGCTGTTTAGTGACTCTGTCTCATTAACAAGCAGGGGCGGTTTTTCAGATATCTTTACTATTGTTTCCTCGTATACCTCATATGTGCCCCTGCCAAGGCTGTACTCCTTTATATATTCCTGTTTATCAAGGTGAACAAAAAATGCTGCAATACGACGCTCCACCTCTGAAATAGAGACTGTTTCTTCAGCCCCTTCATCTGTAAAATCTGTGGAGGGTTCAGCTATTTCATTGATATCTTCTTCAGGGGGGAGTTCTATATCGCCTGAAAGCCTTGAAATGGTCTTTTCGAGTGAGTTAATCCTCTGACTGAGCTTTTCATTTTGTCCTGACCACTCCAGCTTTTCATTTTCAAGTGTGGCAAGCTCCTTTTTATGTCTTGATTCAAGCATCCTGTAACCTGTATAGCCAGCTATTACAAGGATTACAATGAAAATAAAATATAGAAAAGTCCGGCCCTTCTGATATGTAACTGGCCTTTTCCTTGTTCTGCTTAATGGTTCCATCATAAAAGACTCGGTAACAGGTTTTAGAGTGAGACAGGATGCCGGCAATAAAACATTATCTTCCGCCATCTTTTCAGCGCTATTACTACCATGAACAGGTTATTGCAGGCAAATAATATTACATGATATTTAACCTTGAATCATTTTTATTAGAAATATATGCTGTTATCGGTTAAAAAAAGAAACACGAATGGAGTAAATTATGTCTGAGTATAAAAAAAGGATCAGCCCTTACCCCGATGCACATGAAGAGGTGGAGGCAGCAAGAAATGTTGCCGATACACCCCAGACCAGTTCCGCATCATACAAACTGTCATACCTTGATGAAGAATTTATACTGCGCGATGAATTAAGGCCGGTCAGGCTCCAGCTTGAGCTGTTAAAACCTGAACTGGTACAGCAGGAACTGGGAGTAGAATCAACAGTAGTTATGTTCGGTAGCGCAAGAACACCTGATCATGAATCAGCCTCAAGGACGCTTGAAGAGGTAGAAGAGGAGTTGAAATCAAACCCTGAAGATATAAAGCTGCTTGAAAAGCATAAGGCAGCGCACCGAAGGGTTAAAAACAGCTTTTACTATGAGGAGGCCAGAAAACTCGCCAGGATGATTTCATGCACCTGCCAGGATGCAGATAAAAGGACCTATGTTATTACAACCGGCGGAGGCAGGGGTGTAATGGAGGCGGCCAACAGGGGCGCTTATGAAGCAGGAGCAAAGAGCATCGGGCTCAATATCATTCTCCCGTTTGAACAGCGGCCTAATCAGTATATCACCCCTGAACTCTGCTTCCAGTTTCACTATTTTGCAATAAGAAAGATGCACTTTCTCATGAGGGCAAAGGCCTTGATCGTTTTTCCGGGCGGTTTTGGCACAATGGATGAGCTCTTTGAAACCCTTACCCTTGTCCAGACAAAAAAGATAAAGCGCATACCGATCCTCCTTTTTGGCAGGGATTACTGGAAGAGACTGATTGATTTTGAGATGTTTGTTGAAGAGGGCACCATCTCACCTGAAGACCTGAGTCTGTTTAAATATGTAGAGTCTGCGGAAGAGGCATGGGCCTTGCTGCGAAAGCTTGACCCTGATCTGAAAAATGGCGCAAACCATGAAGGAGAACAGCAATGATATATACTGTAACACTCAATCCTGCCCTTGACAGGGCTGTCAATGTGGAAAGGCTTATGGATGACGATACCATAAGGGTTATATCAGAAAAGCACTATGCCGCAGGAAAGGGCATTGATGTCTCAAGGGTTATAAAGGAACTGGGCGGGCAGAGTGTTGCCCTGGGGATGATAGGGGGGTATGACGGGCTTTATCTTGAGGGTCTCCTTATTAATGCAGGTGTTATGAGTCAGCTTATCAAGATTTCCTGTGAGACCAGGACCAATATAATATTGAAAGAAACAGCCACGGGTAAGCAATATGTAATCAGTGCAAAGGGACCTGATGTGAGTCCTGTTGAGATAGGCCAGTTCTATAACCATATGCTTTCCATAACTGATATGGAATACCTTATACTAAGCGGAAGCCTTCCCCCCGGTGTCTCCCCCAATATTTACGGGCAGTTGATACTTGCAGGAAGGAATAAAGGCGCATTTATCTTTCTGGATGCGGATAACAGGGCGCTGGAAGAATCAATAGGTTTTCTACCAACCGGGATCAAACCCAATATCCATGAACTCTCAAGGCTTGTTGGCAGGGAGCTGAAGACAGAAGATGAGATAATCGATGCATGTAAATCACTCCATTCAAAGGGGCTGAAATATATACTTGCTTCAAGAGGCAGAAAAGGGCTTCTCTTTTCAGGCGATGGAATGATTATTAAGGCGGTTGCCCCGCCTGTGGATGCAGAAAGCACTGTAGGCGCAGGGGATTCTGCTGTGGCAGGTTTTATACTTGCCCATTCTTTAGGTAAAAGCCTGCCCGAGTGTGTAAGGCTTGCCTGTGCATCAGGAACTGCCACTGCCATGACACCCGGCACAGAACTGTGTCACCGTGAGGATGTGGAAAAAATAGATACAGAGGTTGAATTGACTATCCTGTAGCATTGTATATAATGGATCAGCCTGTCAGGGAAATGTCTACCCCCTGATTATCAGCTAACCAGGTTTTACTTGGAAACAGGAGAACAAAATGCCTACAAAGCAAGGACAAAAAAGAAGGGTTATATTTTCTCTTTCTGCTCCAGGCGCCAAAGATGTATGCCTGGTAGGCTCATTCAATAACTGGAACATAAACAAACATCATATGAAACAGGATGGTGATGGTTTATGGACTAAAACAGTGATCATACCTCCGGGTACATATGAGTATAAATACCTTGTAGATGGGGAATGGTGGCATGATCCTCAGAACCAGGATGTGGCATATAACGAGCATGGCACATTAAACAGTGTAATAACTGTAAAATAGCGCCATATTTATTAAAAATTATTAAAAGCGGGATATTCCCAATACTAGTGGTGGGTTTAACGGATGCTGATTTATTTTCTGTTTGTTGCAGGTTTTGTTATTTTAATAAAGGGTGCGGATCTCCTGGTTGACGGCGCATCTTCCCTTGCAAGGCGTTTTAATGTCTCCGATCTGGTGATTGGTCTTACAGTTGTGGCCCTTGGCACCTCCACCCCTGAACTATTTGTAAATATCATTGCCAGCATCAATGGCAATACCGGGATTGCCATCGGTAATATTATCGGCAGCAATATCGCCAATATACTGCTGATACTCGGAGTATCAGCCCTGGTATACCCCATCAGTGTTACCAGGGGTACTGTATGGAAAGAGATCCCATTCAGCCTGCTTTCTGTTATTGCCCTTGGCGTAATGGTTAACGGGCAGCTTATTAATAATACAGGGCAAAACTCTTTGGTACGGTCTGACGGGCTGCTGCTTCTCCTTTTCTTCATAATTTTTATCTATTATACCTTTTCTATTGCCAGCAAAATGGATGATGTCAGCGCAAAGGTCTCTGTTACCGAATACTCGCTTTTACGCTCATCTGTTATGATCGCCATTGGCCTCATATGCCTTACTATTGGTGCAAAATGGATAGTAGACGGTGCTGTTCAAATAGCTGCAAGTTTTGGTATGAGCCAGAGTCTTATAGGGCTTACAATAGTGGCAATTGGCACTTCTCTGCCTGAACTCGCCACATCTGTTGCAGCCGCATATAAAAAGAATGTGGATATCGCTGTAGGTAATGTTGTTGGTTCAAATATCTTTAATATCCTTTTTGTGCTGGGGATAAGTTCTCTTATAAAACCACTCCCCTTTGCCGGATCAAGCAATGTAGATATTGCGGTTGTGATCTTTGCCAGCCTTCTACTATTTTTAAGTATGTTTACTGGCAAAAGACATACACTGGACAGGTGGCAGGGGGGCTTATTTCTTGTTTCTTATGTTATCTATATTGCCTTTCTTATTCATGCAGGTTAATACAATCCGGTTGATTTTAAAAAAATCGGAAAGTATAACTTTTATTAAAACCCGGTGATTGCGATGTGGTCAGCATTGATAATACTCACTTAAATTAAGCCCATACAGGGTATTTTATTTGGTTTGGAGGAAGTTTAAAATGAAGAGTCTTTTTGTATTTGTAATTTTTACAATCTTAACCATCAGCCTGTTATACGTAAGCCCTTTGATGGCAGATGATATCTATATAAAAAACGGCGACCATGTTTCAGGCAACATCATAAGTATGAGTAACAGCCAGGTCGTTATGAAAACATCCTATGCGGGTGAAATAACGATAAAATGGTCTGAAATAAAAAGTTTAACAACCGATCAGACGTTAGCTGTTATGATGAAAAATGGTATTGAATATACCGGTAATCTACAGGAGGCAGGGGAGGGCCTTATAAAGCTTGGCTCAGAGGGAAGGCATGAAAACCCCGCATTATCCATAGAAGAGATAAAGGTAATAAGGACACCTCTCGATCCAAGGTTAAAGATAAAGGCCAGGGCAAATGCCGGGCTTAGCTACACCAGGGGAAATACTAATAAGGATCAAACCTACCTGGATGGTGAGCTCTCAGCAAGGACCATAAACAACAGGTATACTGCAGGCGGTGAGGTTAACAGGACAAAAGACAATGGAAGAAGGACAGAAAACAATGCGATGGGTTACCTCAAGTATGACCATTTTCTTTCGGAAAGGCTTTTTGTCTATGCCAATGGGCGGTTTGAGAAGGACAGGTTCCAGGATCTGGACCTTAGGTCAGTATACGGTCTTGGCTCCGGTTACCAGTTTCTTGAATCACCTCTTGAAAATCTTTACTTAGAGGCAGGTATAAACTATGTTACTGAAGATTATAAAACAATTGCAGATGAGGATTATACATCGGGCAGATGGGCCTTCAGTTATGACAGATATTATTATAACAAGGTTTTCCAGTTTTTTCATTTTCATGAAGGTTTTGGCAGTTTTGAAAGGGCTGATGACATGTTCATAAAGAGCCGCACAGGCATTCGTATCCCGATATATAGTAATTTAAAGGCATCCCTGCAATGCAATCTGGACTGGGATAATACTCCTGCTCCGGGCAGAAAAAAGAGTGACAGGGCTATGATGTTCACGCTTGGCTATTTTTTTGCGAATTAATTTTCATCCTAAACTGATGCTTCTGGATGGAAAATTTTAGCCATGAGCTTTCAGCTGAATTAAAAAACAAAGACTTTGCTGACAGCTGATAGCTGATAGCTGAAACCACAGGAGATTTATATGGATTCAATATTAAATTATGAAATTATTGGCACCAGCATCTGGAGGATCATTGTATTTTTCGCAATAATCCTTTTTTCACTGCTCATAGGCAGAATAGCTAAGGTTATTCTTAAAAGATCAAGTGACAGAATGAAGGCGCAGCGGCGCATGTTAACCGCGACAACACTTGATGCCCTGGCAAAAAGCGCGGTGTTTTTATTTGCATCCATTGGAATTTCAGTCGGTCTGCTATTGCTTAATCTCCAGTCAACAATCGGGCATATTTCTCATGTAAGCCGCACTATACTGCTTACAATTGCCATCGGGTATTTTCTGTACTGGCTCGCAGAGATACCTGCCGACTGGTTTCGCAGGTTTACCCTGAATACAGAGAACTCCCTGGATGATATGATGTCACCCATAATAAGGAAGAGCCTGAGGGTAACGATAGTTATACTTGTCCTGGTGCAGATCGCCCAGACCCTGAGTGATAAGCCAATAACCTCTATTATAGCCGGTCTTGGGATAGGTGGTCTGGCGGTAGCGCTGGCAGCGCAGGACTCTTTGAAGAACTTTTTTGGTTCTGTGGTGCTGTTCATCGATAAACCATTTGAGATAGGAAACCGCATTGTTGTTGACAGCCATGATGGTGTGGTTGAAACAGTGGGGCTTAGATCCACAAAAATAAGAAACTTTGACGGGCACCTCATTACCATCCCCAATGGCGAACTGGCCAATAAGATGATAAGGAACATAGGGAATCGGCCATACATAAAAAGAACAGCAGACATTACGATTACATATGATACGCCCCCTGAAAAGATAGACAGGGCAATCGAGATAGTAAAGGAGATACTTGATAATCACAAAGGCATGCACAGGGACTTTCCGCCCAAGGTCTACCTGAGTGAACTGAATGCTGATTCCCTGAATATAATGGCCATATACTGGTATCATCCGCCGGATTACTGGGAATATATGGAGTTCAGCGATAAATTCAACAGGGAGGTATTCAGACGTTTTAATGAAGAGGGGATTGATTTCGCCTTCCCGACTCAAACGGTATACCTCGCAGGCGATAAGTCAAGGCCCCTGAAAATAGGGATTAATATGTTATCCGGAGAGGATGAAGCAGGCAGATGATATCATTCCTTACAAAAAAGGTTTCGGAAAAGGCGGGGTTGCCTCCAGGTACCCTTATCCATGTGGGGGAGCAGAAACTTGAGAAGGTAAGAATAAGACTTGTCAACTATACCGATAAAGTGATCGAGGAAAGGGAACTTGAATCTATAGAGGAATGTTTTGCGTATAAAGAAAAACAGGGCATTACATGGATAAATATAGACGGCCTGCATGATGTTGAGATAATCAACAGGGCAGGCAATCTTTTTGGAATCCATCCCCTTGTCCTTGAAGACATCCTTAATACAGAGCAGCGGACAAAACTGGATGACATGGATGATTATTTGTTTATAGTCGCAAAGATGTTTTATTTTGACTCTGATGACTACAGGGTTAGATATGAACAGATCAGCTTTATTATGTTGAATAATCTGATATTGTCCTTTCAGGAGGATATTGGTGATATTTTTGACCCCTTAAGGGAAAGGCTCAGAAAAGACAGGGGCAGGGTAAGAAAAATGGGGGCTGATTTTCTGATGTACATGCTCCTTGACTCTCTTGTAGATAGCTATTACAGCGTTCTTGAAGGAATAGGCGAGAAGGTGGAATCCGTTGAGGAAATTCTTTTAGGATATCCTCAACACGATACACTTCAGGCAATCCATAATGTCAAGAGGGATCTGGTTACCTTAAGAAGATCGATATGGCCTCTAAGGGAAATAATCGGCAGCCTTGAAAAAGGTGAGTCAGACCTGATTAATGAAAAGACCACGATATTTTTCAGGGATATTTATGATCACACTATTTTGGTGATAGAAAATATTGAGATATGCAGGGATCTTGTTTCTGGGATGACTGAGATGTTTCTTTCATCTGTCAGCAATAAGATGAACGAGGTCATGAAAATGCTGACTGTGATAGCCACGATTTTTATCCCGCTCACATTTATAGCTGGTGTTTATGGCATGAATTTCGATAATATACCCGAGCTGCACTGGCAGTGGGGATACCCGGCTATTCTGCTTTTAATGCTATTAGTTGGACTGCTGATGCTTATCTGGTTCAGGCGAAAAAAGATTTTGTAATCACAAACCCCTCATCCACTCAGGTTTTAATCTTACTCCCCCTTTAAGCGCCGTATCTATCTGCTCTATTGCCTCCTGTTTACCCCTTGGGAGCCTTGCCCTTACTGGCAGATAATTGGATGCATGGTTTGAAAAGAAAAGCCCCCTTGTGATGTTTGTATGGAGGATCATCTCCCGGAGTTCTCTCAGGAGCCCCAGTTCATCAGGGAGTACAAATTCACCCTTTTCATGGTCATCATTAAGGGGTGTACCCGGTACAAACATTACTGTTAAGGCACCGATATAGTCAGGGTCCATTGCAGTTAAGAGTTCACCGGTTAACCTTGCATGTTCAAGGGATTTATCTTTACCTGCAATACCGAGGAGAACAGTAACCGACAACTTTATACCTGCCTCCTTTACCCTGCGGCCCATCTCAATGCACTCTTTTGCTGTAGAGCCCTTGATGATCTTTTTTCGCACCTCATCATCACCTGTTTCAACACCCAGGTACAATATGCTAAGGCCGTTTTCCCTTAAGGCTATGAGCTCCTCCAGGGTTTTTAACTTTATGCCCTTTGTGTTTGCATAGGCCCCGACCCTTTTTACCCAGGGGAGGTGCGCCTTTATCTGATCAAGAATCCACATAAGCCGTTTCTGTGGAATAATCAGGGCATCACCATCCATCAGAAATACCCTGTCCTGATGCTGCATATACCTTGACGCATATTTGATGTCAGAAAGGATGGTTTCTTCATCCTTTATCCTGAAGCGCTTATCTGTAAATGTCCCGCAGAAGGTGCATTTGTTATGTGAACAGCCTAAAGTAACCTGTAACAGGATACTGTGTGCCTCACTAGGTGGCCTGATACAGTACCCCTCATAGTGCATGCCTTCTCCTTCATCTGCATAATCAAACATGAAAAAACTCCTTTTAATACCTTTTTTATGGGCTAATATAGATATCATGATGCGTGATGTCAAATGTGTAGAGGGCGCAGGGCGCAGGGCTCAGGGCTCAAAGCTGAAAGCTCAAGGCTCAAGGCTCAAGGCTCAAAGCTCAAGGCTCAAAGCTCAAGGCACAGGGTGCAAGGTGCAAGGCTCAAGGCGGAATGAAGAGCGAGAATAATTTTTATTGCCTTTCATCAGAAATATTGATTAAAAACAGCAGGAGGATTTTATATGTTTAAGGCTGTTATTTTTGATCTTGACGGGACACTGCTTAACACACTTACTGATCTGGCAGAGTCCATGAACAATGTGCTTGTTAGAAGCGGGTTACCGGTGCATGGTATTGAGTCATATAAATATATGATCGGTGATGGTGTGGAGAACCTGGTAAAACGAGCCCTTCCCGAAACAATGCAGGCAGATAAAACAGTAAAGAGATTTATGGATGAATATCGTGATGAATATGCGAAAAACTGGAATCGTAACACCATGCCATATGATGGTGTTATTGATCTGATTGAGGCACTCTCATCACGGGGTTTAAGGCTGAATGTGCTTTCAAACAAGCCCCATGATTCCGCAATTATGTGCGTAAAGGAGTTACTGCCTTATGAGAGGTTTGATATTGTGCTGGGTCACAGGCCGGGTGAAAACCCAAAACCTGACCCACACGGGGCTATTGAGATATCTGATAGACTTGATATCCATCCAGAAGAATTTCTTTACCTTGGAGATACAAACATTGACATGAAAACCGCTGTTGCAGCGGGGATGTATCCGGTGGGTGTCTTATGGGGATTCAGGACAAGAGATGAGCTTCTTGATAATGGCGCTAAAATGCTGCTCGAAAAACCACTTGATTTACTGGGGAATTTACGCTGATATCTGATTTTCAGCGTTACCTTTCCGATTAGCCTGTAGTCTACAGCCTAAAGCCCACAATCAAGCCGGAGAAATGGAAGGAGCGGTTCATAAAGGAAGGATTTAAGAAAAGTATTTTTCAAAAACTGGGAATGAGTGAGAATGTCCGATTTGATTCCAAAACACGGCGGATACAGGAAGCTCAAAAGCTTTCAGATTGCTCAACTGGTTTATGATGTAACAATTCGTTTCTGTGACAAATACATCGACAGGCGAAGCCGCACCCATGACCAGATGGTCCAGGCTGTACGTTCCGGAGTACAGAACATAGCAGAGGGCTCAATAGCCTCAGCGACATCAAAAAAGACCGAACTGAAACTTACACAGGTGGCCAGGGCGAGTCTTGAGGAACTCAGATTGGATTACCAGGATTTTCTTCGGCATAGGGGTCTGCCGGAGCTTAACTGATAATCCTGTGCTCATACGATTTAAGGCAAAACGTTGTAACACTATTGATGATGTCAGAGAGTGGGTGAAAGAAGAAAAAAGTCATATGGACGAACACAAACCAATAATGACGGCCACGGATGAAAAACACGTCTCAAAAAAGTCCGTTTCAGTCAGTGACAGTCCATATGTGTCTTTGTCGGATTCGTGTCTTGTTGCCAATGCCTCCCTATCGCTCTTAAATCTCTGCTGCTATTTTCTTGATCGTCAGGTTGACCGGTTGGCGAGGGATTTTGAAAAAGAAGGAGGCTTTACA
>JAFGFM010000005.1 GCA_016931115.1 Deltaproteobacteria bacterium
TAAAAAATGTAATACCTGAATAGGTGCCTATCATGGCATTGTCCCAGCCATAACCTCTTCTTGTAAACCATGCGACAGTCCATCCCAGCATGGCCCCGTTGGTCATGGCACCAAAGGTAGTGCCGCCAATTATTGATCCATAGGTTTTCCAGTTCTTGAGTATATAACTGATTGTTGACTTGAAATTAGCAGGCCCGCTTTGCTCTTTGCGCACAGGCTCCTTTACAGTCAGCATTGCCAGCACTAAAAATATACCAGGAACCCCTACCATTATAAAGGATAACTGCCACGGTTTCACATGTCCAAGAATGGGAATGTCTATCGGGCCCATATTAAATGCATACTGGGAAACTACTCCGCCAGCAATATTTGAAACAAGGGTCCCGAACATAATGGCATTTGATAAGACATTCAAGGGCAGACCGCGCTTTTCACGGGGAAAATAGTCTGCGACCATTGAATAGGCACATGGGACAAGGCACGCCTCTCCTACTCCTACTCCTACCATTGAGAAAAACAATTGCCAGTAGGTGGTTGATCTGCCGCACAGGACTGTCATACCGCTCCAGAGGGCAATGCCTATGATGAGCTGACCACGACGTGAGTGCGAATCAGCAAGTCTGCCAAATGGTATACCCATGATGGTGTATACGATCGAAAATGAAAGTGTTGAAAGAAGGCTGAATTGCAAATCATTAATCTGCAGATCCCCCTTTATTGGTTCAATCAGAAATATGATAATAGCCCTGTCAACAAAGGCAAGGGTATAAGCAAAAAAAAGTACAATCACAACATACCATGCATATCCAAAGGAAGGATAACCGGAATTTTTTGTCATAAGCGATGCATTACTGGAAGACGATGTATTCATTCTTTATGAAACCTCTCTTTAAAAATTGTTAATAAACCTGATAATGCCTGCAACCTTTTATTCTGCTTCTTTTTTATTACTGTTTTCCTTCTAACAGAGAATCAATGACATTCTGTATCCCAATTATTGAGCGGTCTCTGATAAGCCTGCCGTTGATAAATAGTGTAGGCGTCCCATTTACACCTGCCTTTCTTGCATCCTCTATATCCCTGTTGACCCTGTTCTGGATCTCGCTGGAATTCATTTTTTTTTCAAACTCATTGGGATCAAGTCCAAGGTCAGAGGCAATATCAAGCGCCAGCCTGCCACCCATCTGTTTTATATTTTTATAAAGTATCTCATGAACCTCCCAGAATTTCCCCATTGTGTCAGCAGCAAGCGCTGCGCTGGCAGACTTTCTTGCTAAATTGTGGGAGGACAATGGATAATTTTTAATAACAATCTTTAATGTCTCTTTATTTTTTTTGATCAACTGATCAAATAAAGGCTTAAGCCTTCCACAGTATGCTCACTGGTAGTCTGTAAACACAACCATTACAACCGGTGCACTAGCCCTGCCCATAAAGGGTGAACCCTCTATGTTGATCTCCTGTATAAACTCAACAAGGATAGTACGTATTTCTCTCTCTTTTTTATTTTTAAGAATCAGGATATTTTCATCAGGGCCGCATGTTATGCTCTCTGTATTTTTGCCCGCATCTATTTTACCCTTAAGGTTATAGGCAGAATCATAAACATGAATGATCCCATCTTCTGTGAGGATAAAAAGATATGACCCCCTTGATGACATAACCACATCCACAGGTTTTTTATCAAGGTTCATTGTCTGCCTTGTCTGCCACTCAACCTCTGCCCATGCTGGAAAGGTTAAGACAAGGCAGATAATAAAACTAATTATTGAATATTTTTTCACTTCATCCCCCGATCACATTATTTTACTATCTGGATCTTGTCAGAAAGGCCATCTTCATAACTGCTCCAGCCTGAATTCATGCCATAGGGGCATCTCAGTGTTATTGCCTCTATGCGCCGAATCTTACCCTTTTCCACCTTGAAAAGCTCAGCCACCTGCCATGTCCAGGGCTCAGCCGGGCCTGAGACAACATTGCGGCCATCAGGTGTGGTGAAGCTACGTGATTTCCCTGCCATATGATCAAAGAAACAAAAGGCAAATACAATTCCATGCTCACGGTCAACAGCAACAAAGCGGCGGTCACGGATACGCGATACAAAATGAATAAGCCCTGATTCAAACTGCTCTTTGCACCCCCAGTGGGATGAATAGACTGTCTCCTTTTTGGGGTCAGGCATTGTTTGACCAGGGGCAAGGGGTACGTTTGTAGATCTCAGGCCCACTTCATAACGCTCACAGTCATCTGTAAAGGGGTATGTGCCTGTTCCGTCCACACCCTTGCCGTCGTTCTTCTGCATACCGGTGAAATAGTAATTGGCAACCTTTATCATCTCTTCACGGGTAGGCCTCTCATTCTCAGGAATGACCTCAAGAAAAATGGGGTGCGGATTACCCAGCTCTTTCCCCATCTTTTCTATATTTTCCGCTGTAGATGGAGGGGTATCTCCTTTGGCAGGATTAAGGATATTTGTATCCGGCCTTACAACAAGTTGCTCAGCCTCGGTAATAAGGTTATTTTCTATCTTGAGCCTCAGGGCAATGGCCACCGGGCGGGGCGTATCACCCTCCTTCTGGGGCTCTTCACGAGCTGTGCCCAGAAATGCTATCTGCTGTGTCTCAACATCAGGGACATAAAATTTATATGTGCCCTGCCCAACCATGCTTGCCCACAACCCTTCACTGCCAAGCGGAAGGCGGATACCATTTTCTGTAAATTTACAGTCCTTTGCAAAAAGAGTATCCCACGGGTCATTAACAAGCATTGCATACATATACTGATCCACAAATTTTTTCAGGCATTCCATGTCACAGGGTTTAGCTGTGGAAGGGTCGCTGGTATCCTGCGCCAGGCATAGACCTGACATAATAAAAAGAAATAAACTGAGTGATAATGTTAGCAGTCTTTTTCCCATTTTATTCTCCTTTTTTATCTTGTTGGCTGGTTTTGTATATTAACCAATTGTATTATTCCAGTTCCGACATCGTAGGGGCACGAAGCATCGTGCCCTCTTGATCACGAGACATCGTGCCCTGATGGGCACGGCAGATCATGCCGGACGGGCACGCTGCAGCGTGCCCCTACTGGATGCTACTTAATAATTTGTATCTTATCAGACATACCATCTTCAAATGTGCTCCAGCCGGAATTCATGCCATAAGGGCTGCGCTGTAATATTGCCTCTATGCGGCGAATCTTTCCCTTTTCCACCTTGAACAGCTCTGCCACCTGCCATGTCCATGGCTCAGAAGGTCCTTCAATCGCGCTTCGTCCATCAGGGGTTGTAAATTTTCTTGAATCCCCTGCAGCGTGATCAAAGAAACAAAAGCTGAAAACTATCCCGTGTTCTCTGTCAACCGCAACAAAGCGGCGGTCACGTATGCGGGTCACAAAATAGATCAGCCCTGATTCAAACTGCTGTTTGCATCCCCAGTGGGATGAATATACTGTTTCTTTAAGAGGATCAGGCATCTCCTGACCCTCTGCAAGTGGAACATTGGTGGCTCTTCCGCCATTTTCATACCGCTCACAGTCATCTGTAAAGGGATAGGTCCCTGTGCCGTCTACACCCTTTCCATCATTTTTCTGCATTCCGCTGAAATAATAATTGGCTGTCTTTATCATCTCCTCACGGGAAGGCCTCTCATTTTCAGGTATAACTTCAAGATAAACCGGGTGAGGATTACCGAGCTCTTCACCCATCTTTTCAATAAGTTCAGCGGATGAAGGGCCTCTTTCAGCGCCCGGATTCAGGAGATTACTCTCAGGCCTTATTACAAGTTGCTCAGCCTCGGATATCAGCCCATCAACTATTTTAAGCCTGAGGGCGATTGATACAGGGCTTGGGGCGGCACCTTCATTCTGGGCCTCTTCCCTGGCTGTACCGAAAAATCCGATCTGCATGGTTTCTATATCAGGGACATAAAATTTGTAAGAGCCCTTCCCTACCATGCTTGACCATAGGCCCTCCTCTCCAAGGGGGAGCCTCACACCGTTTTCAGTAAATATGCAGTCCTTGCTGAAAATGGTTTCAGACGGGGTTTTTGCAAGCATTGCATCCATATACTTATCCACAAACCCCTTAAGACACTCTTTGTCACAGGTTTTTACTACCTGAGTTTCAACGGGTTTCTCTGTCTGGTCCTGCTCCTGATTCTGGCATGCATAAAAACAAAGTAAAAGAATAAAGATTAAGGCTGGTGATAAAAATATCTTCCGCATTTGCTTCTCCTTTTAAACTTGGTGATTGACTGGAATTGTTTTTTTGGGAAATGAGTATAGGAATATTGCCTTTGCGTGTCAAAACAATAATTTCAGGGAGAAAAATATGGCCCTGTCTGGCCATAAAGGATCAATTTCTAATCTGGTCAAATCGTGCCTTCATTGACTTAAGAAGCCTTCTAGCCCAGATGAATTCCGTGGCAAGCACTGCCAGCCCCAGAGGGATCACTATAAATGCCGGCCCTGGCAGCACAATCATGGCAATGCCCACGAGTAAAATTGTAAAGCCTATCACAATTACGATCACTCTTTTAGCCTGTTTTAATGTATGTATGATCATGCGCTTCATTTTTCTACCCTGAAGATTTTCAGCCACCTTAAACCATTTTTTCTGGCTGTGCAATCACCTTATTTCAGTAGGGGCGGACCTGTGTGTCCGCCCTGAAAAATTTATGTTCCAGCCCTGAAATAGTCGTTATTACCGCATCAGACGGGCAGACACGCGGGTCTGCCCCTACAGGAATCTGAAAATCAACGAAGTTACATTCCGTTCAATCCGGGCACTTTTTTCACACAGCGGTGTCGCTCTTTATCCTCTTACTCCGTGTACTCCGTGGTTCATACTCAAGCAAAGCGACTCAACAGCCTTTAAATAACAGAAAGAATTGGACAGGACACAGAAGAACACTGATTTACAGGATTTTCAAATAAAAAAAGATCCGTGTTAATCCGTGCAATCCGTGTCCTTGTGGTAAAAAAATCAATTTAAATTACGCCTGCTTTTCCTTGAACAGCTCACCTATCCCGCCAATGCTCCCAAGTATACCTGCTGTTTCCAGTGGCAAAAATACCTTCGTAGCCTTGCCGTCAGCGATCTTTGGAAGGGCCTCAAGGTATTTTATCGCGATTAGATCATTAGTGGGGTTACCCTTATGTATGGCATTAAAGACTGTTTCAATAGCCTGGGCCTCACCCATCGCAACTGTAAGCTTCTGATATTTATCCGCATCTGCAACCCTCTTTATGGCCTCAGCCTCACCTTCAGCATTTAGTACCTGTGCTTGCTTTAATCCTTCGGCCTCAAGTATTGCGGCCTGCTTTTTACCTTCGGCCTCAAGTATTGCTGCCCTTCTCTCCCTTTCTGCCTTCATCTGCCTGTGCATGGCTGTGGTTACGTCAGCAGGCGGCTCTATCCTCTGGAGCTCCACCCTTGTAACCCTGGCGCCCCATTTATCTGTTGCCTCATCAAGTACCTCCCTGAGCTTGTTGTTTATCAGCTCCCTGGATGTAAGAGATTCATCAAGGGCCATGTCACCTATCAAGTTTCTCAGGTTTGTCTGTGCAAGCTTTGTTGCTGCCAGGTAGAAATCGGATATATTATATTTAACCTTAACCGGGTCTGTTATTTCATAATAGACAACTGCATCCACTTCAACAGCAACATTATCCTTGGTAATAACAGCCTGGGGCGGCACATCCACAACCTGTTCCCTCATATCTACCTTAGTAATAGACTCAAGAAAGGGGATTATTATTGTAAGCCCGCTTCCTACAGTCCTCTGGTACTTGCCGAGTCTTTCTATAAGGCCCTTCTGATAGGGGCGTACAGTCCTGGTGCCCATTGCTACAGTAACCATAACAACAATCATGATAATAATAAGTCCTACAAACATCTTTCATCCCTCCTTTTTTACAGGTTTAACTATTGCCTTTGTACCGTCTATCCTGATGATCTCAATTAATGAATTGACTTCAATCTTTTCGCCATTCTCACTCATGACCCTCCATTCATCAGCCCCTACCTTTGCCCTGCCTTTACCAGCATTATTATCTATCTCTTCAATTACATAACCGCTCTGTCCTATGAACCGGTCAGCGCCAATGCCTGGCGGCTGATTAACAGTTACCATTTTGGCGAACCTTCGGCCAAAGACAAAAAGGATGCATGATAAAAGGATAAAAACAATCAGCTGGGCGGTAGTTCCTACTCCAAGCATGGCCAGTATACCTGCCCCTGCGGCCCCTATACTGAACCATAACAGGAAAAACCCCGCAGTAAAAATCTCTGCAATAAGCAGGATGGCGGCCATCGCTATCCATATCCACCACATCTCTATATGCATTTTTCACCTCCTCTATTAATGTTAATTCATCAATGAATGCGCCATAAATGTTGTAGCGACCGCTACAAAAGATAAAAAATATAAAAATTGTGGGATACAGAAATATTTTTCATATAAATCTGTATATGAAGCTTTCAGCATTCAGCTATCAGCCTTCAGCCAGAGTGACAAATAAAGGTCTAAAGATTTAAAAGGTATTCTTTAATCTATAATCCAGTTGATCGGCCGGTCAGGGAGGTATCTGAAAGAATTACCCTTTGCCTGTATGAATGACTTGAAATGGGTATATATTCCCTTTTGTTCTTTAAGACTATTCCTTGCCCTGTTTATTGCAGCTGAAACAGCCTTCCGGTCTGTCTCACCCCTGTCTGATATCTTTCTTGATCTTCCACGTATATCAATATTTTTTCGCAGGTAATCATCTATAAAATCAATGGAGTTAATTAACTGCATCCGCTCTTCAGGGTCATCAAAATTATCTGAATCAATTTTTTCCTGAAGCAGCTCTCTCATCTTTCTGATATTTTCAAGAGAGAGCCTGTCAATTATATCCTCAGGGGATAAATTTCCAGTGCGAGTCAGATTTTCAATGGAGAGCTGTTCGTGAGACATACCACTATATAGATCCTTTCCTGAACCATTCATCCCTGATGAGATATTTTTTAGCTCAGTGCAGGATATCCATTGATTCTGTTTGATCAAAAGGTTTCTTATGTGAGAAAGGCCAATAGAATGCTTGACGGAAAAAGCTTCACCATTGAATGCCACCTCCCAGACAGGCCCGGTCCGCCGGAAAATATTTGTATCACCCTTTTCCTTGATAGAGCTTGCTATTGACTCACCCATCTCCTGGGGTGTCTTGAACCGGTAACGCTCATTAAATCGCCGTTCAAGAAGTATCAGTATACCTGAGAGGTTAAAAAATACAGCAATCTGCCCTGCAGGAGAGGCTTCAAGAAAAGATAAAATACAGGAGACCGCAGAGGAAAAGCCAAGCCATAGTATGAATGAGCCTTTACGGATAAATTCTATAATAATAAAGATAGCCGTAAGAACCGCCCATATCAACCACATTTTTATTTCCACAGGATAATCTCCAGAAGCCTATTCCATTTAAGCCTGTTAATGTCCAATAAAATATTTTCAAAATCACATTAATACTTATCAAGGCAAGTCACATGAAAATTACAGATTTTGTGGCGGAGTATAGGAACATTGCATCCAAGAGTCAAAGAAAAAACTGTGATATAAGAGGTAATACTTTCTCAACTTTATCAGGATATAGTTTATATCCAAAAGCATTGACCTTTTAAAATCAATCCATTATTTGTTTACCATAGTCTACAATCAATAATTTTACAGGGAGGGATAACCATGAGCTGGGTATCAATAGATTATACAAGATGCAGCAACTGCGGGGCATGCCTTGAGGAATGTACAAGGTGTTTTTCAAAAACAGATGAAAAGGTGGTGGCACATGCAGACATAAACTGCTGTTTAGTATGCGGCAGGTGTGTTGCCCTCTGCCCGACAGGCGCAATAAGCCACTCTCAGATGGATATGACAAATTTCCATGTAATAAATAATTGTGATTTCATTTCACCCGATGACCTCTTTGAATTCTTAAGACAGAGGAGGTCTCACAGGGCATTTGCAGATAAAAAGATACCTGAAGCGGACATCAAAAGACTGGTTGATATTGTCAGGTATTCGCCAACCGGGAGTAACAGCCAGATGGTGGAACTCCTATTAATACAAAGCCCTGAAAAGAGGAAAAAGCTCTCAGACCTTGCTGTTGACTTCATGATCAAAAACGGTGAAGAGTCAGGGGAAAAGGCAAAGGCCATGAGGCTGGCCGGCAAGGCAGACGAAGGCGAGATAAAACTCATGGAAATGATCGCCTTTTATGGAGAGATGATGCGGGAGAGCCGTGATGCAGGTCTCGACCCGGTATTTTATAATGCCCCCCTGGTTATGATCTTTCATGCGCCCATGCAGGCATTCAGTAAAAAGGATGATTGTGTTATCGCATCAACAACCGTGGGGCTCATTTCAAGGACAATGGGGCTTGAATACACCTATATAGGGATATTTGAAGGGGCTGCAAACAACTACCCGGCTGTAATGGATGAGCTGAAACTGCCTGTAGGCAACGGTGTTTACAGTGTTATCATACTCGGTTATCCAAAGATGCGATTCTATAGGACAGTCGACAGAAAACCCACAAAGGTGAGGTATGAATAATTGTTTCAGGGCAAAGCGAAGGGGCGAATAATTATTCACCCCTACATTTTGTCAAAAAAAATATAAGCACCCAAAAACCTCATTTTTATCTATTTTATCGTTAATTCTCACTTTTTGGCATTTCATTTGCAGTTTTAATAAATAATTATACTCTTAATAATGACAGTATTTTAAATAGGTTAACTTTTGAAATTTAATTAATATTATTCAATTTTAATTAATATTATTTATGTTTAATATTCATTATTATTCATAAGATGAATTTAACCCTTAAAGGAGATACTTTTTAGAGTTGTCCGCACCCCTGAGCAATAAAACTGTCAAATTTCACAGCCTGACTGTTATCCTGGCAATAGCCTTTGTCTCTGTCAGTGTACTTGTTTTATTGATTGCAAGCGGCCTGGAACTCTATTTCAGCTATAATAATCAGAAAAAACAGGTCATTGCACAACAGCAGTTGATTGCGCGTGATGCAGCAAATTCTGTAAAGGCATATATCCATAAAAAAATAGAGACCCTTAAGACCGCTGCAATCCTGGGAAACCTGACATCACCTGACCGGGAAGATCAGAGACTGGTCATGGACAAGCTCCTTGGGCTAGACCCATCCTTCCGGCAGCTTATTCTTTTTGATAATAATGCCAGGGAGATACAGAGGGCATCACGGATATCCAAGATATTAACAGATCAGATTAAGGCAGTGGATATTGAGAAAATCCGGCTGGAATTAAAGCAAATTAATATTTTTATAAGCACAGTCTATATTGATTCCTCAAACAACGAGCCGCTGATGACAGTAGCCATACCGTTAACAGATGTACTGGATACTTACCAGGGTTTCATAACTGCGGAAATAAACCTCAAATTCATGTGGGAGCTTGTTGGCACAATGAAGATAGGTAAGGCAGGGGTGGCATACGTTGTAGATAAAAAAGGAAACCTATTAGCCTTTGGTGATACAGGCAGGGTTTTAAAGGGTGAAAACCTGAAAAATCTTCATGAGGTATCAAGGTACATCCATTCAAACCTCTCATCTGAAAAAACTAATGGAGAAATAACAAAAGGCATTAAGGATAACCAGGTTGTGGCGGTTTATGCAGAACTTGGTAATCCAGACTGGGCTGTTATTGTTGAGCTTCCTGCTGTTGAGGCATTCAGGGATATCATTGATTCATTGAAAAGGACAATCATCTTTCTATTTTCATGCCTGATCCTTGCTGTACTGATAAGCATCTTTCTTTCAAAAAAGATCACAAAACCGGTAATTGACCTGAGGGATGCTGCAAGGAAAGTAGGTGAAGGGGATCTTAATTCACATATAGAGATAACATCAGATGATGAGATAGGCGAACTGGCTAAAAGCTTTAACCAGATGATTGTGGATCTTAAAAGGACAACTGTTTCAAGGGATGAGCTTGCCGAAGAGATACTTGAGCGTAAAAATATTGAAACAGCCCTTACAGAGGCAAAAAAACAGGCGGAAAGCGCCCTTGAGGCAAAGGGCCAGTTCCTGGCCAATATGTCCCATGAGATCAGGACACCATTAAATGCCATTATAGGTTTTACCAGGCTCCTCAAGGAGACACGCCTTGATGAGATGCAGCAGGATTATTTAGCCACCATGCAGACGAGCGGTAACATGCTGCTTTCACTTATTAATGACATACTGGATTTTTCAAAGGTACAGGAGAAGAGGTATGAGCTTGAATCCATAGAGTTTGACTTCATGTATCTTATTGAGAGTATCTTCTCCATGATCAGGTCAAAAATGATTGGAAGTGCAGTGGATGTTCTTTACAGGTTGGATAGCGGGCCAAGATATTTCAAGGGTGACCCGACGCGAATCCGCCAGATACTTATAAACCTGATAGGTAATGCCCTTAAATTTACTGAAAAGGGTGAGATATTCACCACAATCGGCCCTGCCCCTGAAGACACAATGGGAGAAGGTGAACCAGGGGTTATGCGCACTATAAGGATTTCTATAAGAGATACAGGTATCGGCATCCCTGAAAACAAAAAAGAGGCGATATTTGAGTCATTTACACAGGCAGATGTCTCAACCACACGTAAATATGGCGGGACAGGTTTAGGTTTATCCATTACAAAGGCATTTGTTGAAAAAATGGGTGGCAGGATATGGGTGGAATCAAGTGAGGGAAAGGGAAGCGAGTTTATCTTTACACTGAAACTCGAACAGGCAAAGCCCATTATTGATAAGGAGATTGAGCCTGTTAGCCATGATGCATTGATCGGCAAACGGGCGCTTATAGTAGATGACAACATCAATGCAGGAGAGATATTCAGCGAATACTGTACAACAGCCAGGATGGAGGTCATGCTTGTTGCCCACTCAGGCGAAGAGGCGCTGCAATACCTTGCCGAAGCCTATACCATGCCGGATATTATTATAAGCGATATGATGATGCCGGAGATGGACGGGTATGGATTTATAGAAAAAATAAGACACGATGAAAACCTGAAAAACCTGAAGATAATTGCAGCCACATCAGAGGCAATACCTGGCCAGTCCATGAATGCCCGGATAAAGGGGTTTGACGGGTATTTATCAAAACCGATCTTAAGAAAAGAGATGATAAATGTAATAAGAACCGTGCTTGGAGATAAACGCAAGGAGAAAAGCAATATAGTTACGCGGCACATGGCAGAGGAGATATCATACAAGGGTTTGAAGGTTATGGTTGTTGAGGATAACCCCATAAACATGAAGCTGATGGATACACTTTTAAGCAAGTATGGGATTATTATAGACAAGGCCGGAAACGGCAAAGAGGCGATTGAAATGCTCCGGAAAGATAACCCTTATGATATTATTTTTATGGATATGCAGATGCCTGAGATGAACGGGATTGATGCAACAATAATCATCCGCAGCGAGATATGCAAAGATACCCCTGTTATTGCCCTTTCAGCCGCTGTGCTTAAGGAAGACCGTGAAAACGCTACTGAGGCAGGCATGAATGATTTCCTGGAAAAGCCTGTAAACGTTGAGAAGCTTAAAGAGGTTCTCAAGAAATATTCCAAATAGTGCGCATCCGGTAATGGCGTTTTTGAATGCAGGCCAGTCAGCTTTCAGCGTTCAGCAAAAGAGATTTTATTCCATTGCTGCAATAAATGGCAGATTCCTGTATTTTTCATTATAGTCAAGACCATAACCTATTAAAAATTTTTCAGGGACATCAAAACCGGAATAATCGCACCTTATATGGCACGATGGATTTCTTGCACCTTTCTTGTCAAGCAGGGCGCATATCTTTATGGATCGGGGCCCCTTCCCTTTAAGATGTTCAATGATCCGACTAACAGATATCCCGGTATCAATAATATCCTCCACAAGGAGTATATCCTTCTCTTTAACAGGTATGGCAATATCATTCTTTATTTCTACCTTTCCTGATGACTCTTTTTTGCCATTATAACTTGAGACAGATATAAAATCGGTAGCAAGCGGAAGGTCTATAGCCCTGATCAGGTCAGCAAAAAAAATGATGCTTCCTTTAAGGACACATATTGCCAGAAGATCTCTATTTACATAGTCAACGGTTATCTGTCTGCCAAGCTCTGTTACCATCTCTTTTATCTGCTCTGAAAAGAGGATTATTTCATGGGGATAAATAAGGGTGTTCATATCATATTTCAATCATCTATCTCCTGATAGATTATGCTGCCACAGGATTTACAGTGTGAGGCATCCCTGTCATGATATCTCAATCCGCACTTTTTGCATATAACATCACTTTTTGTTGCCATATGCACCCATTCCTTAACAATCTGGCTTGCCTGCCAGGGTATGAGAATAATGCCGGATATTATCATTAATACAGTAACAGCCCGGCCTCCGCCTGTAACAGGGGCAATATCTCCAAAACCAACAGTGGTCAGTGTAACGACTGTAAAATAAAAGGCATCACCAAATGTTGTAACATTGGGGTTTATACCATTTTCAAATAAAAGGAAGCACCCTGAAGATATAAAAAAGATCATAAATATGATCATAAAAAGCTTTACGACCCTGAGCACATGTATTGTAAGTATACCAAAGAAAAAATCGGGGGTGGCGGTAAACCTGAGAAACCGGAATACACGCAATATCCTTATTA
>JAFGFM010000064.1 GCA_016931115.1 Deltaproteobacteria bacterium
CAACACTATGGCTGCCTCTATGGTTTTACCGAGACCGACCTCATCAGCTAAAATTACGCCCTTGGAAAGAGGAGACTTGAGCGCGAACAACGCTGCGTCTATCTGGTGTGGATTAAGATCAACAGCAGCATCGAAAAGAGATCGGGAAATTTTTTCTATATCATCCGAAGCAGAGGTGCGTAAAAGCGCGTTGGCAAAATATTTTGCATGATATGGTGTTATTTTTATCAATTCTCTATTCCCATTATCAGGGTTGCTCGATAAGTAGTTTCAATAATAAACATGCAAATATTAACAATTTCAGGAACAGCCCTTAACCGGTCTTTTTGTGACCGGGTTTCACCCTGTTAAATATTTAACTAATTGGGATTGCTTATTTTTTTGACTGGTTTGTATTAGCAGAAAAGGAATCAATTATCAATGAGCAATTATCAATTAACAGTAATCAATTAATTCCTCTTGATGTAATCAATTTGTTTGGTAAAATCCACTAAACTTAACTACTTCCTGTAACTACACATCGGAGGATAACAAACATGGATTTCATCACATGGTGTGGCCTTTTTAAGATTGGGCATCCGATTATTGATGAACAGCATCAGAAGCTGATCAAGATCGCCAATAAATTCCACGCCGATATGCAAAGCCGTGAAAAGGAGCTCTTAATCCCGGACACCCTGAATAACCTGATTAAATATGTGGAATTCCACTTTGATGAGGAGATAAAGATCTTTCAGAAAAAAGGTTACCCGGAGGTGGAAATCACACGACACAGTGAAATACATGAGAATATAGTAAAGGATATTTTCAAACTGAACGAAAGGTTTTCTGAAGGAAAATATGATTCCATTCACGAGGTGGAAAGATTTTTAACTGACTGGATTGTGCTGCACATACTTCAGGAGGATATGAAGTTCAAGTACCACCTGAAAAACAGGTAAGGGACACGAAAAATCCCCAAATACCATTCACCACAGAGAGCACAGAGGACACGGAGCATTTTTATTTATAACTCTGTGAACTCAATGTACTTCGTGGTGAAATTTCTCTGTTTTAAAAGGTATATTGGAAAATACCAATTCCCTTAGTGAAAGAAAAACCCTTCGTTATTGAGGGTTTCTCTTTCACATATAGCAACTTACTTTACTGCCTTTTTAAGTGTCTCAACCATATCGGTTTTTTCCCAGTTGAACTCAGGAAGCTCTCTCCCAAAATGGCCGTAATTGCTTGTCTTACGATATATGGGTCTTAAGAGGTCAAGCTTTTCAACAATAGCAGCAGGCCTCAGGTCAAATTCCTTCTGAACTATCTTTGTCAACTCAGCACTTGGTAAAATACCTGTACTGTATGCGCCTACCAGAACTGATACAGGTTCTGCCCTGCCAATGGTATAGGCGATCTGGATCTCACATTTTTCAGCAAGCCCTGCTGCAACTATGTTTTTGGCAATATAACGGCACATGTATGAGGCACTCCTATCCACCTTGGATGGATCCTTGCCTGAAAAGGCCCCGCCGCCATGGTATCCAAATCCGCCGTATGTATCCATTATTATCTTCCTGCCGGTAAGCCCGCAGTCACCCAACGGCCCGCCAACAACAAACCTGCCTGTTGTGTTGATGAAAAACTGGGTCTCCTTTGTAAACATATCCGCGGGGATAACCTTTTTAATAACCTCTTCAACTATGGCCTGCTTCAGGGTGTCATATTCCACATCCGGGTTATGCTGTGCAGCAATAACTACTGTATGGACGCTCACAGGTTTACCATCAATATACTGGACTGTTACCTGGGTCTTTCCATCGGGTCTTAACCACGGGAGCTTGCCTGATTTACGCACATGGGTTAGCCTCTGGGCAAGATTATGGGCAAGATAAATGGGCATGGGCATAAGTACAGGGGTCTCCTTGCATGCAAAACCGAACATGAGCCCCTGGTCACCAGCCCCCTGCTCCTTAAAGAGCCCTTTTCCATCTACACCCTGTGCTATATCAGGGCTCTGCTTGTCTATGGATGAGAGGACAGCACATGTCTCACAGTCAAACCCCATTGCAGAGCCGGTATAACCTATGCTCCTGATGGTCTCCCTTACCACCTCCGGCATATCAACATATGCCTTTGTTGTAATTTCACCAGCGATCATCGCCATGCCTGTGGTTACCAGGGTCTCACAGGCCACCCTTGAATACTTATCCTGCTCAAGCATCTTGTCCAGGATATGATCCGATATCTGATCCGCAACCTTGTCAGGATGCCCTTCAGTAACTGATTCCGATGTAAATAAAAAATTTGCCTTTTTCATCAGAAACTCCTTTCTTTATCTAAATTTAACAACATTTATTAACCGATATTTATCAGGCAGTTATCAATAAGCCTTGTGTTCCCGACCCTTACTGCCAATGCGAGAAGGCTTTGCTCCTTAAGAAGATTGATATCCTCTAAGGTATCAGGGTCGCAGATATTTATATAATCTATATTTGTAAAGGGGTAAGAAAGAATCAATTCACTGATTGATGTTATGATATTTTTGGTCTCCCTCTCACCCTCTCCTGCGAGTTTACTGGCCATATCCATCGCCTTTTTAAGGCTAAGGGCTGACTTTCTCTCCTCCTGGTTCAGATATTTATTTCTGGAACTCATTGCCAGGCCATCAGGTTCCCTGATTGTAGGCACCCCGATTATCTCAATATCCATGTTAAGGTCTTTTACCATGCGCCTTATTACTGCAAGCTGCTGAAAATCCTTCTGCCCGAACACGGCCATGTGGGGCTTTATGATATTAAAGAGCTTTGCAACAACTGTTGTAACCCCTTCAAAATGGCCGGGCCGGGATCTCCCGCAAAGGTGCTTTGTAATGTTATCAACCCTGACCACACTCTGAAAACCCGCAGGGTACATCTCGCTCACCGGGGGCATAAACACCATATCCACCCCTTTGCCCTTTGCCTTTGTCAAATCCCCCTCCGTATCCCTGGGGTACTTTTCAAAATCTTCATTTGGGCCGAACTGAATCGGATTTACAAAGAGGCTCATGACAACAAAATCAGAGCGTTTCCTCACCTGTCTGATAAGCTCAAGATGCCCCTCATGCAAAAAACCAAGGGTCGGAAACAGGCCTATCTTTTTTCCTGAAAGCCTTATCACCTCTGACCTTGCCTGCATCTCTTGAGATGACTCTATGATTTCTATTATTGAATCTATTCCCATAAGCTACTTTCTCGAACTTGCAGGCACATAATACTGCACCCCTGATTTTATTCTGTTGATCTCATTAACAAGGTCTTCAAAGTCCTCTTTTACATTTACAAAATCGATCTCAGATGCATTGATAACAAGCAGAGGGGAATCAGTATAGTGGAAGAAATAATCATTAAACAGCCTGTTGACCTTATCCAGGTATTTCACATTAATGGACTTTTCATAATCCCTGTTTCGTTTCTTTATACGTTCAACAAGCACCTCTGTTTTGGCCTGGAGAAAAACAACCAGATCAGGCGGCTTTATCTTTTTCTTAAGTATCTGAAACATCTGGTCATACAGGTAATATTCACTCTCATCAAGATTTGCCTTTGCGTATATCCTGTCCTTATCAAACATAAAATCGGTGAATACCGGCCTTTTAAGAGGATCAAGTTTATCCAGTTCAAGGGAATGCTGATAACGCCTTATCAGAAAAAACATCTGTATCTGAAACCTGTAGTGTTTCGGATTTTTGTAAAATCTGGTCAGGTACGGGTTATCCTCAGTATGCTCCAGGAGCTCCTGGCCATTCATATGCTGTGCCAGTTTTTTTACAAAACTGCTCTTCCCAACACCAAGAGGCCCCTCTATTACAATGTGATTATTGATAGCTATTCCCTTTTCAAATAAAGTTAAGAAAATGTACACCTGAATATAAAGAAAGACGAAATCAATTAACATTGACAGCACAATTTGTCAAGGAACCTTAAGCCGAAAAGCAACCTGTTTAGAAGAGCTTAAGCTTCTTACCCCATTAAAAAGGAAAATCACTTGACAAGGCGGATAATACCAACTATTAGGCTTCCAATTCCCTGATATCAGAGATAATTCATTCGGCGTTGATGCCATAAGGACATTTAGTTTATGACTGAAAACTTAGCAAAATGGTACGCTGTTCACACCAGAAGCAGGTTTGAACAAAAGGTATATGACGGTATTATAGGCAAATCCATTGAGGTGTTTTTGCCCAAAATACAGGTGATGAGCAGGAGGACAGACAGGGTCAAGAAGATAATGGTTCCCCTGATCCCCGGTTATGTATTTGTCAACAGTACACTTGCGCCTGATGAACACATAAACATCCTAAAAACACCCGGTGTGGTGCAACTTGTGGGGTTCAAGGGAAAGCCAGTACCTGCGAATGATGAAGAGATCCAGTCATTAATGATATTAAACGGCACTGACCGGACAGTCCAGAACAGGGAATTCATGAAGACAGGTGACAGGATCAGGATCGTGAGCGGCCCATTAAAAAACCTTACAGGCTTTTACCTGCACCATAAGGGCCAGAACGACAAGGTCGTTGTCTCTGTTGAGCTGATAAACAGATCAATGGAAATAGCCATTGAAGACTGGGCACTTGAAAGGATTGAGTAACCTTTACCGCTAGAGGCATACCCCCCTGAATATACAGAATTTATCCGGCAAGCCAGTATTTATTCTATCCTATATCCTATATTCTATATTCTATATTCTATATTCTATATCCTATATTCTGTATCCTGTATCCTGTATCCTGTATCCTAAATCCTATATTCTATATTCTATTCCTTAATGCTCTCCAGCCGCGCCTGAAGCACCTCAGCCTTATCAGTCTTTCCCAGCACCTCGTTGCATTTTACCATATTCTCCAGTATGTCTGCGAGCTGAGGATGATCCTTTCCCAGAAGGGCCTCTGCAATCTGTAATGACCGCTCATAAAGCGCCTCTGCCTTTTCATACTTTCCCTCGTTGATATATAACAGCGCTATATTATTCAGGGATGCAGATACATAGGGGTGTTCTTCACCATATGTTTTTATTGCCACCTGCAGGGCCTCCTCAGCCACCTTTATAGCCTCTTCGGTCTTACCCTGCTTATAGAGTGTTGCAAGCCTTGAGTTGAGCTTGTTGTATAGTTCTTCCTGTGCGGCAGATACCAGACCAAAGGAACTTACCAGGATCACTATTATTGATATTTTTAATAATGCTTTCATATCCATCTCCCCCTTTTTATCAAGAAGTTACCTGTTTAAAGGTTATGGTGCTTAATTTTAATGTTAATCCTGTTAAAATGTTTTCTCTGAAACAAATCTCAAAGGGGCAGGTCTCATAATAATTAAGAAGGAATAGAGGTTAATCACGCATTAATAGAAGGATATAATACTCTGATCAGTGGGAGATTGATAAAGCGCCCCAGAACTTTTTAATTATTATAGACCTGCTCTATAAATATGTGAAGTTTTTATTGATCTTTTCATAGATATTTTTTATGAATGCTTACGATTTAAAAAAAATAGTTATCAGCTTTTCCAGTGCCAGACCTGCATCAAATAAAAGGCACTACATATTTCCAGTTTTAAGCAGTAAAAGTCTTACGATTACTTAGGGTAAAACATTATCAACGTTATATTCAGGGGGATTATATGCAGTGGTATTATGAAGGCTCTCAGAAATCAGTTGGCCCAATAAGCGAGGAAGAATTCCAGTCACTTATCGATAATGGTACGATCACCAATTCAACCCTGGTCTGGAACTCCACAATGACCGATTGGAAAAAATATGGTGAATTGAACGGCCCGTCAGCTGAAAACACTGGCCGTTCCACATCGATCTGTGCTGAGTGCGGAAGGGGTTTTTTAAGGGAAGATATGATTAAATATGGTGATTCATGGGTATGTGCCCAGTGTAAACCCGTATTTATACAAAAACTAAAAGAGGGTGTGACAGTTAAACAGTTGAATTATGCCGGGTTCTGGATAAGGTTCGGCGCCAGTATCATAGACAGTATTATTACCACCGTTGTAAATTTGCTGATAAGCTTTGGTTTTGGCCTGATGGCGGCGGTTGCATCCTCTTCAAGTGACCCCTCAAATGCTGCCATCTATTCGGTAATCGGCACCCTGCTGAGTCTGTGTATCACTATCGGTTATGAAACCTTTTTTATCGGGAAATGGGGTGCCACTATCGGTAAAATGGCATGCGGTTTAAAGGTTGTGACACCTGAGGGGGATAAGATTACCTATCTAAGGGCATTTGCAAGATATTTTGCAAAAATAGTAAGCTCCCTAATCCTGTTAATTGGGTTTATAATGGCCGCATTTGATGATGAGAAACGGGCTCTTCATGACAGGATCTGCGATACACGCGTAGTCAGGAAATAGACTGAAAGGTTAAATGAATTGATCAGATGTACTAATTGCGCAGCATCCCTGCCAGATGAACATATAAACAGCCAGGGCTTTAACCCATGCCCTATCTGCCGTTCCCTGATCAGGGCAGATGTCTTTCCGGCAGCCTATGAAAACCCTGCCGGAGGGACATCAGGTGAACTGCTACTTGTGGATAATGAATCAAGCTGTTTTTTTCATCAGAATAAACAGGCAGTAACAGCATGTTCACAATGCGGACGGTTCCTGTGCGCCCTTTGTGACATTGATTTTAATGGTCAGCACCTGTGCATATCATGCATTGAAAGCGGCAAGAAAAAAGGGAAAATAGGCAAACTGCAAAACAAAAATTTCCTTTACGATAATATTGTTTTAGGCATGGCAATATTGCCTGCCTTTACATTCTATCTACCTGTTATCACAGCTCCGGCCACCATATTTCTTGCGATAAAATACTGGAATAAAACCTCCGGTATTATAAAGAGAGGCCGGTTTCGAATTGTGCTTGCGCTGTTGATAGCATTAATGGAAATTATCGGTATTGTTTTATTTGTTTATATACTTATTAATCATACCCCCATATTAAAACAGTGAATAGTGATATGAATGCCTGACAAGAATAGTCCATACAGAAAACTCAAAGGAAGTACTCTTTTTGAAAGCAGCAGCCTCTATGCCGGACAGGATCATCTCCTCTCTATCAGGAACCATTTTTTTATAGAAGAATACCTGAGATTTTACTACAGGGATATACAGGCCATACTCACCAGAAAAACTATAGCGGGAAAAGTCATAAATATCTGTCTATTGATTGCCCTTACCCTTTTCCTGCTCCCTGCTTTTCTACTTTCCGGTGGATGGGTTGTCTTTTTTTTAATAATGGCATCGATCATCTTTATTTTCCTGATTACTAATCTGATAAAGGGGCCTACTGTTCACTGCCATGTTCAAACCCTTGTCCAAACAGCAAGGCTAAACGCAGTTAATAGGATGAGGGGAGCAGAAAAGATTATTTCACAACTAAAACCCCTTATTGAAGAAAGCCAGGGTGCTATTCCCCAGGGGTATATTAAAAATCAAACCGTTGATGACTATTCATACAGGGTAATAAAGGAAAAGGGTATTGAGCTGAAACACGAAAAAGGCACCTTTCACCTGATACTCTTCTCTTTTCTATTGTTAAGCACAGGCTTCATTATCCTTGGTATCTTTTTCCCAAACCTGTTTTTATCTCTCTTATCCGGGGCAATAAATCTTGGAATCGGAGTGATTCTCATCATTTCATTAAGAAAACAGCACCGGAGTAATATATATATAAGCATTAAAATCATGACATGGTCGATCACAGGGTATCTTGCCATCAGGTATATTTTCAGCTATTTATTGTTAATGTTTACAACCCTTATTAACCCAAATATAGCTACTAACCAGTATGAGATATTCAAGAAGACTGCCTCGCTTGCCCCCCTGGAACACCCCTGGATAATGGGGGGCTATTTTTTCTTTATGTTCCTGACGATTGGCATTGGTATTACAGGCATTATTTTGACTTTGGTATTCCGCAAAGAAAAGGGTAAAAATCCCACTTCTATTGATATTAATGGAACAGTAACCCCTGGTTTAGATCATGAATGATCTGTTGCAGCAGAAATGCTATCATCATAAACATCGTGAGGCAGTCGCGAGATGCCCGGAATGTAAAAGATTTTTTTGCAGGGAGTGTATAACTGAACACGATGACCGGGTGCTATGTACAGATTGCCTGAAAAGGATAAATGTAAAATCTCAAAAAGGTTCATCCGCTTTAAGCGGTTTTTTTTATATATGCAGATTTGTTTCCGGGACCATAATTTTATGGCTGGCATTTTACTACATCGGGTTAATGCTCCTATCTTTGCCGACAAGTTTTCATGAAGGCACATTATGGACAGGTAACTGGATTGGCGGATCATGACAAAAGCGCAAAAAATAAAGAGCGCCCTTGAGATAGTTGAAGAGGCAAGTTTTGTCCTGAAACACCATTTTTCAGCCACTCTTCCAATCTACTATATCGGGGCACTGCCCTTTGTCCTTGCCTTTTCATATTTCTGGACAGACATGAGCCACAGCGCCTTTGCCAGAGATCATATTATTCCTGAATCTTTATTGCTGGCTGTACTGTATGTCTGGATGAAATGCTGGCATGCTGTTTATTGTCAAAAGATGCTTTCAATTATTCGGGTTCAGCCAACACCGGGGTGGTCATATAAACAGCTCTTGAAGCTAATATCATCTCAGACCTTTATTTCAGGGAGCGCGGTGTTTATTATGCCTCTCGCCATGATCACGACAATCCCTTTTGGCTGGGTTTTCGCATTCTATCAAAATATCTCTATGGCATATAATGGGAAAAGAGGTGTAAAAGAGATAATAAGCAGGGCATGGGAGTCAGCCAGTATATGGCCTGGTCAAAATCATATTATTCTCAGCATTCTATCTGTTATAACAGTATTAATTTTTTTTAATATGGGGATAGCAGTATATATCCTGCCCTACCTGCTTAAGACCATGCTTGGCATTGATACAGTATTCTCCTTAAGCGGGTTTAGCATATTAAATACAACATTTCTGATAATTGTATCAGGGTTAACATACCTTGTCGTTGATCCACTGCTTAAGGCTGTTTACACCTTAAGATACTTCTATGTCTTTTCTGTTAAGTCCGGTGATGACATCCGTACGGATATGATTAACCTCAGAGGCGCTTCAAAAGTAATAACCTGCCTTCTGTTTTTTGTTCTTTTATCTTCATACAGCAGTAATGCTGCTGCCGCTGATGAACCCATAGCAGCAGTTAAAGAGCCTTCGACTGTTAAAATAGCCTCCCCGGAGGAGATAAACAGTTCAATAGAAAAGGTAACAAGAGAGAGCGAATTTGCATGGCGTTTGCAGAATAATAAAGAGGATGAAGATCAAAATGAAATCGGGGCCATTGAACGATTCATATTATGGATAAAAGATTATATTGTGCGGGCATGGAACTATATTTATAATAAATTAAACGAGTGGATCAAAAAACTGATCGGTACAGAAAAGAAGAATGAATCAAATGACCTGTGGAAGAGTAATGTTTTTCTCATTATGTATTTTATCTTTGCAGTGCTCCTTTGTATCCTTGCAATTGTGATATGGCGCCAGTATCAGAGAAAAAGAAGACCTGCTGCAAAGATCACGGCTCAGGGTATACCATCTGTTCCTGACCTTACAGATGAATATGTGAACCCTGTTGAACTCCCGGCTGAACGCTGGCTCAATATGGGTTATGATCTTATGCAAAGGCAATCATTCAGGCTTGCATTAAGGGCATTTTATCTGGCAATACTTTCCCGACTTGCGGAAAAAAAGCTTATCATGATTGCCAGATATAAAACAAATCTTGATTATCTGACAGAACTAAAGAGACGTGACCACGAACACATGGAGCTGATAAAACTCTTTTCTGCCAATATCCAGCTCTTTGACAGGGCATGGTATGGTATGCACGAAGTAACCGAAACTATTCTAAGTGGATTCATTAGTGACCATGAAAGGATGGTTAAAATAGTGAATGGCTAAGAGAAGCTTATTCTTAATTTTTATTTTATTAGCAGTAATTTTTATTGCAGGTATTTATCATATATTTTCTATTCGATTCAGGATTGGAGATATATATCCTCACTATTCCTCACTTCGCTCAGACCCGATGGGCGCAAAGATATTATATGAGGCACTTAAAGGCCTGCCGGGATACAGTGTTAAACGTGATCATTCAACAACCCTTACCTGGGAAGGTGGAAAGAACACCACCCTGTTTTTGCTGGGGCTTAAGACAGGCCTGGATCACAGCGTTTTAAGTAATCCGGGGAAACAGAATTATAAAACCATTTCAACTCTATTATCATCAGGCTCAAGGCTTGTAATCTCCCTTCATCCTGTTGCATATAAATTAGGGCCAATATCCATTAGAAATGCACCCCAAAAAGATGATAAACAGAAACAGCCTGAGAAGGGGAAAAAAGAAAAAGGTGAAAAGGATAAGAGCCCTGAAAAAGAGGCTGATTATTCCTTTTTGAAGAGGTGGGGATTTAACATACACGCAATGGGGATCAGTAAAGACGCCATAGCTGACCTGGCCTTAAATAAAGGTGATCCCGATCTACCGGCCTCTATAAAATTCCCCGCACACTATTATTTCACTGATCTGGATTCAAAATGGACTGTTCTCTATGCCCTGAAAAACAAACCTGTTATCATTTCAAGACAATACGGCGGAGGGACAATTATTCTGTGTGCTGATTCCTACATCTTCAGTAATGAGGCCATGATGTATGACCGGTATCCAGGGCTCCTTTCATGGTTTGTGGGGCAGGCAAACCATATCTATTTTGATGAATCACACTTTGGCATGCAGCATAACTCAGCCATTATTGATCTGGCCTATAAATACAGGCTTCAGGGTGTTTTTATTGCATTTCTTCTGATTGCAGTGCTTTATATCTGGAAAAATGGTGTTCATTTTGTGCCGCCCCAGGAGGATAGTGATAAGAGTGGTAGGAGTGTTAAATCTGAAAAAGATCAACTCGATGCGCTGGTGAGCCTTTTACAGCGTTATATAGCACCTGAAAACCTGCTTAAAACCTGTATCACAGAATGGGCAAATACAACTATCAAAGCAAAGAGACTTTCAGTAAATAATATCCCCTCAATAAAAGAGCTTGAAGTCCTTGCAGCGATGAATGACAAACCATCGCAGATATACAACTCCATATGTAAAAAATTGATTGAAAGGAAGCAGCTATGAAAGAAGATATGGAAGAACTCAGGGAGATTTTAACAAATGTAAAAAATGAGGTCACAAAGGTGATTATCGGGCAGGAACATGTGATAGACAAGGCCCTTGTGGCGATCTTTACATGTAATCATGCGCTGATTGAAGGTGTGCCGGGTATTGCTAAAACGCTTCTGGTGCGTACCCTTGCCCATGTGCTTGGGAGCGATTTTTCAAGAATCCAGTTCACCCCTGACCTCATGCCTACAGACATTACAGGGACTCATGTATTCAGCATGCAGGAAAACAGGTTCAACCTGGTAAAAGGGCCTGTGTTCACCACCTTCCTTCTTGCTGATGAAATAAACAGGGCGCCAGCCAAAACACAGTCTGCCCTGTTACAGGCAATGCAGGAGCGCCTTGTAACCATAGACAGGACCACCCACAAATTATCCCCGAACTTTACTGTATTTGCTACTCAGAACCCTATCGAGTATGAAGGGACATATCCGCTTCCTGAGGCGCAGAAAGACCGTTTCATGCTGAAGATCAATATGGATACACCGAACAGAACTGATGAATTGCAGCTTGCTCAACGCATGCTTGGAGGGGATGCGCCCGAAGATATCCTCACAAGGGGAGAGATAAAGCAGGTTATTACATCGGAGGTGCTGACAAGATTACGAAAACTTCTGGGAGGCACCCTTATTAAGGATGATCTTATCGGATATATTGTTGATATTGTCCAGGGCACAAGAAAACACCAGGCCGTACTGGTGGGGGCGGGCCCGCGTGCTACACAGTCACTTCTTCTGGCGAGCCGCGCCTTGGCCGCAATACAGGGAAGGGATTTTGTTACCCCGGATGATATTAAGGTCATGGCTGTTCCTGTGCTTGAGCACAGACTTATTCTGAGGCCGGAGTTTGAGATAGAGGGGCTCTCAGTCCTTGAAGTAATAGAGGATATTCTTAAGGATATGGTCGTTCCAAGATGATTTTACCCACTAACAGGCTTATTATATGGACAGGGATAATCTTTATCCCTTTTTCCATATTTGTGGCTGTAGTGCAACCTTCTGTGGCGCTGATCATGTCTATATTTGCAGCCCTTTTTATCATCATGGTTATTATTGACGCATTTTTAAGTACAGGTCGTTTGGATGGTATAGGTATTGAACTGCCTGAGATTGTAAGGTTTTCAAAGGGGCGTGAAGGTGAAATACCAGTCCGCATTCTTAATAAGGGTAATTTGTTAAAGAAAATAGATATAGCTTTTCCGCTTCCCCCGGAATTAATATCCTCTTCAACAGAGAAAACTATCGAACTGCCTCATGATAATGAATTATCTTCCATAACATGGCCATGCAGGGCATTGAAAAGAGGTAGGGCCTTCATGACTCAGTGCTATGTCAGGGTAGCCTCTCCCCTTACATTCTGGTCTTATCGTAAAAGAATGGCCGTTCAATCTGAAATACGCGTTTACCCTGATCTCTTCAGGGAGAAAAAGGATATTACATTTTTATTCCAGAACAGGGGGCTTGGGGTCCACAGTCAGCGCCTTATAGGAAAGGGGCGTGATTTTGAACAACTGCGGGAATATTCCCCTGGAGACAGCTATGAAGATATTCACTGGAAGGCAACTGCAAAAAGGCAGTACCCTGTTACCAAGGTTTTTCAGGTTGAGAGAACGCAGGAGGTCTATATCATCATGGATGCCTCACGCATGAGCAACAGGCTTGTTAATGGCAGTAAAGAGGATAAAAATGCTAACAGTGAAACTCTTACGGTCATTGAAAAATTCATAACATCCGCATTGATCATGGGGCTTGTCACCGAACGAATAGGTGACCTTTTTGGTTTTGTTGCATTCAGTAATAAAATAGAGAGATTTGTAAGGGCTAAAAGAGGAAAGGGCCATTTCAACGCATTAAGGGATGCGCTCTATACCCTGCAGCCGGTCAAGGCCTCACCTGATTTTTCCGAGCTTATTACCTTTATAAGCCTGAGGATCAGGCATAGGGCGCTCCTGATATTTATGACAAGCCTTGATGACCCGGTACTTGCTGATAATTTTATAGAGAGAATTTCAGTGCTTTCAAGAAAGCATCTGATTATCGTAAACAACCTTAACGCAGGGGATGTAAAACCGGTATTTGCATCTCCTGATGCCAGCACAACAGAGGATGTATATAGAAACCTTGGCAGGCATATGATCCATCAAAACCTGAAAACACTGGAAAAACGACTAAAGAAAAGGGGGGTAGGATTTGTGCTGCTCGATAATGATAAAATGAACACACAGCTGATCTCCCAGTATCTAAATATCAAGCAGAAGCAGCAGTTATGATTATTGATATAGTAAAATTTATAGAAGATGAGCAACCCTACTGGTCAGAACTTGAGGGGGTTCTGATGGCGCTTGGCCGGGACAATACCCGTAAAATGGATTTACACGAGATCAGACGTTTTCATTATCTCTACCAGAGGGCCTCGGCTGACCTCGGTAAAATCATGACCTTTTCATCACAGACCGGGATCAAAAACTATCTTGAATCCCTTGTAGCTAAGGCCTACTGTGAGATACATGAAACAAGGATACATTCAAAAACCTTTTCACCGCGGCGCTGGTTTTTTAAAACATTCCCGAGGGCCTTTCGTTATCATATAAAGGCCTTTTATTTAAGTATTGCAATTACCCTTGCAGGCTGCATCTTTGGAGGGCTTGCCATAACCCTTGATCCTGATTCAAAGGCTATTATTGTATCCTTTGAACACCTTACAGGCTCCCCTTCCGAAAGGGTGAACAAGGAAGAAAATAAGAGCATTGATGTTAGTGGGAGCGGAATGCTTCGGTTTTCATCACAGCTTATGACCAATAATATAAATGTTGCTATCCTGGCAATGGCACTTGGCATGACATTTGGTGTGGGCACAATAATTGTACTTTTTTACAATGGTGTAATTCTTGGCGCTGTAGCTATTGACTATATTATGGCTGGAGAATCTGTTTTTCTTATGGGTTGGATTCTCCCTCATGGGTCGATTGAAATACCTGCGATACTTCTCGGTGGGCAGGCAGGGTTTATGCTTGCAGATGCAATTATTGGTCATGGTTCAAATGAAACAATGAGGAAACGTCTGGCCAACGTATCAAGGGATGTGGTAACTATAATATCAGGTGCGGCACTCCTTCTCATCTGGGCCGGAATAATAGAGAGTTTTTTCTCACAGTATCACGAGCCAATAATACCCTATAGTGTGAAGATCAGTTTCGGAATCATTGAACTCATACTTCTTTCATGGCTTCTCTTCCGATCAGGGGTTGATAAAAAAGAAAAGCCGGGCTTCAAAGAGGGCTGATATGATCCATAACAGAGAAAATACACTTATCATTGAAACACCTGAGGGCATTGAATTTTCCATTCGCCTTGCAGGGCCCATTATACGTTCTCTCGCATGGGCAATTGATCTTGCATGCATTTCAGCCATAACAAAAATATTATCCTCTTTAATGAAGGTGTTTTCAATAATAAGTGTGGAATTTGCAATGGCAGGGCTTGTGCTACTATATTTTTTAGTTTCCATTGGATACGGCATTATTATGGAGTACAACTTTCGGGGGCAAACCATAGGAAAACGCATGTTCAATTTAAGGGTTATGGACATACAGGGGCTTAATCTTCAATTGCATCAGGTCATTATACGCAATATCATGCGCCCTCTTGATAAACTGCCTTCAGTATTCTATATGGTTGGCGGGTTGACCTGTTTTTTTTCCAGGTATTCACAAAGGCTTGGGGATATTGCAGCCAACACTATTGTTGTGTGGAATACTGGAGTGAATGAACCTGACCTTGATCAACTGTTGCCTGACAAATATAACTCATTCCGTGATTACCCTCATCTTGTTGGAAGGCTCCGCCAGCGAGTATCTCCAAAGGAGGCAGGTATAGCCCTTCAGGCGCTGTTACGAAGGGAGCAGTTTGATCTTATCGCCAGGATAGAATTATATAGTGAGATTGCCTCCTGGTTTAAAAATATTGTTGAGTTCCCGCAGGAGGCAATAGAAGGGATATCAGATGAACAGTATATCCGAAATATTGTGGATCTGCTTTACAGGTCAGAAAATAAAAAGGCCTAAGGCCTGATATTGCATTGCTATTTTTCTATACTTTCTATGGCCTCTTCAGTGATTGCACAGTCGCAATCAATCATATATTTTTTATCCAGGTTTTTCATCTCGCCCTGTGCATAAAAGCACTCATCATCAAATTCAACTATTTTGATGGATATGTCCGGTTTTGGGATGTAATTAAGCGCTACAAGGCTGTCTGTATATGTGTCATTTTGTGTAAAATAGGCATCTTCAGCCTTGCACACCTCATATAACTCTGCCTTGAGAGCTGCCTGATATGCGCGTGCCCTGTATGCGGCAAACTGAGGGATTGCAATGGCAGCGATAATGCCAATTATAAAAATAACAAAAAAGATAGCAATTCCTATAGCCGCCATGGGCAAACATCCCATGCCATCTTTTTTCTGTTTTTTACCGCACCTGGGGCATGAGAGGGATTTTATTTTTATTATTGCACCGCAGTTAGAGCAGAACATTTCATCAGCGCGTTTAAAAGGCGGATTATTTTTTATTGTTTCTTCTCTTTCTTCCGGGCCAGGTAGAGGTGGTGGAACATGGCCTTCAACTGGTATCTTAGTCTCGCTCATAGGTAATATCCTCCTGATGAAAAGGTTACATGAGTTACAACATTTACTGATTACTTTAACTGGTCAATCTATAATTCTATTCAAAATTGATTAACTCGAAAAAATCATCAAACATATCATTCCCTCGCAGGCGCATTGGCGTCAAGTTAAAAAAATATCGTACTAAAAACATATTGCTGGTAAGGGATATAAGATAAAGATCCCTTAGAAAAACATCTATTATTCATAATTTAAGACGAAGAATAATTATTCACACAAAGACACAAAGCTCACAAAGTTAAAAAACAAAATATATTATGTTAAAAAGCATTTGATTCTCTTAGTGTTCTCCGTGCCTCTGTGTGAGACACAGTTTTAGGCTTTTTCTTTTCGCCTTAGCTTGACGACAATGTACCAAGTTCGACTTTTTACGAGATGATCAAAATTAGCATTAATTATCTTTCAATGGCAACAGCAAAATCGGCATTGTAATTTAATACCGCCCATGCGGTTTTTGTTTTTGGGTCAATCCCATAGGTGCCCAGACCATATTCAGGCCTGTATTTTCCTAAGATAAATTTCTTTTTGCCCCCGAAATTTTCATCTACCGCATTAACCCATTTTCCATTGGCAAAGGTTGCGATCCAGCTCTTGCCTTTTTTTATTGATTGGGTATTGCCTGCTTCAAAGGATATGGAAAGGACATAGATGTCTGTCCTGTTATTCATCCCCAACTCAGACATCCCCCATATGGAAAAGATATCGCTTTTCAGTACATTATAATCAGGGGTTTTTACCCAGCCGGTCTCAACCGCCTTTGTAAGCCCACGTTTATTAGCATCAACAGATGCGCTGTTATTAAATCCATAAAGAATCCTGGTGTTTGTTTTACCATAGCTGTCACTTACAATATTATATGACTCCCCCTGCGCAACCAGAAAGCCCCTGCCATTAAGGCTGTATCCAAAACTCTCTTTTTTAACAAAATGGAACTCAGGTGCAACACCCTTTGGATATGCTTTATTATTTTCACCGAATGGGAAGCTATTGCCTGACTGAAAATCGCCCCTTGAATCAGCATAATAATCTGCTGATAACCTGGGACCGTCTATCGTGTAGATATAATATCCTATGTTATTTTCTTCCTGTGAAAGGGATATCTCACGGCTTTTTTGACCATACCATTGGTCAGGTATGGTAACATTACCCTGCCTGTCCTTTTTAGGGAAAGGGATAGAAGATGGTGAATAAAACTTGGTGCTCAATCCTGCGGCTATTATCTCCTGTATCTGTGAATTGCCATCCGGGCTTTTTACTATTGACCTGTGATGTATATGGTCATGCGCCCCCAGGTATAGTTTAACCCCGTTTTTATTCATGCTGTCATAAAAGGCGTTTTGACCTTCGGGATTATGGTCCATGCCATATGATTCCTGCCCGAAAATGGTGTTCGGATTAAAGGGAGAATCCGTATGGTTCTGGCCCATTGGAGCGCGATGGGCTAAAACAATGGCATGGGTGGTATTGCGTCCGGTTTTATTAAGTCTGTCTGTTATCCATTCCTGCTGTGAAGGTATGGGATAGTTAGTGCATGCCTTTGCCCAGTAAGGGTATTTAACCCCATTCATTTCCCTCTCGGCTGTTTCGCATTTAATATCTTCTGTGTCCAGGATAACAAATCTGATATTACTCCCATCCGGGCCATAGTCAAAGGAATAGCTCAGACCCTCAAGTTCATTGCTGTATTTCCCATCCAGTGTTACAGGGCTTGAAAGATTGGATATGCCGAACATCTCCTTTTGTGTCTGAGGAAAGCTTTCAAGCATGGCCTTTATTTCGGCTTCAACAGGGGCATAATTAAAAAGCCATCCATATGTCTCATGGTTACCCCTTACCGGGAAGAGTCCAATACCTGCATCATATAAGGGTTTTGCAAATTCTGCCCTTGTTGCCATTGCACCTGTTTTGGCCCTGTCAGACAGGTCTCCAAGTGCAATGACAAGTTTGACGCCATGTTTAATGAATTCATCATTTACCTGCCTGATCATTGCCCCTGATACAAAATTAGGGTTTGAGGCATCCTCTTCAATTGTCCACTGTGTATCCCCATGCACACCAAATGACCATGCATCTGTTGACTGGTATCGACCTCCGCCTTCAGCCAGAGCAAAAGTCGATATATAAAAGAGCATAATAATACTGATAAGTGATGGCCTGGCCATTATTTTTATTTTTGCCCTGATCCCAGTCGATTTATTTTCAGTATGATAAGTTTTAAAATTGTGAGATGTCATTCATATTACCCTTTAGATTTACAGGTCAAATGGATTGCACATTACAGATAATAAGACCTTTTGAGGAGGCTAATTAGAAATCAGCCTTAAATCAATAATGCGTTCTTCTCCGGAATTATTAACAAGTATTAACTTTTTGAGTGCCGGGTATTTCTGCTGAATAAAGTCTAAATACATCCTCTGTCTAGTGATATTTTTTGCCTTACTGTATTCATTAAGCTGCTGTTTGAAACGGTCCACCTCACCCTGTGCACGGCTTACAACTTCATACTTATACCCCATGGCCTCTTCTTCTATTTGCATGACCATGCCTTTGGTTTTTGGGAGATTTTCGTTTCTATATGACTCGGCATTATTTATCAGTTCTCTTTTCTGGATCTGCGCATTGATTACACGTTCAAAAAAGGTCCTTACCTCCTTATATGGAGATACTTCTTTGATTTCAATGGCGCTGATACCCAGTCCGCTGTTAAGAAGGTCGAGTTTTTCCTGGGTTGCCATTTTCAAATAAACCTCAACACTCTTTTTCCCTACTGTAAGAATATCATCCACTGTTTTACCGGCTAAACTGTTTATAGCAGAAGAGCAGGCTATCTGCCTGAGATATTCCTCATTACTTTTAATGTGAAACAGATATTTTACCGGATCAATAATATTGTATCTGACTAAAAAATCTATAAAAACAATGTTATTATCACCTGTAATACAATAAGATGAAAGGCCTGTAGCCTTCCTGAATTCATTTTCTTTTGTGTCTGCCGCCACAAGAGAGAAGTCTTTTATCTCTATGGTATGGGTTGTTTTTACAGGCACCTTGGTGACCGTATCAACGGGCCAGGGGAGCCTGTAATGTCCGCCAGGTTCAACCTTTCCATCTATTACCTTGCCAAACCTCTGGACTACCCCGAGTTCACTCTCTGATATCTTGTAAAACCCTGACAGAAGGTAAACAGCGCATAGCCCGGACACAATAACCAGTAAAAAATATCTAATTGAAGACCTTGTAGTTTCTTGCAGGTGATGTCTGATAGTCTTAGTCATTTCTTTCTACTTTTTACCACCGGTTAATTCTTTTGAATTCAGGTATTCAAACAGTTCGGAATCCGTTGACAATACAAGTGTCGTATTTTTATCCATAATCTGTGAATATACCTGAAGTGATTTTACAAATTTGAAGAATTCAGGGTCTTCGCTGTATGCCTCGGCATATATCCTTAATGCCTCTTTGTCACCTTCACCCTTTATTTCTTCTGACTCCTTATACGCCTTTGCCAAAAGCTCCTTTACCTCTCTGTCAGTGGTAGCCCTGATTTTTGTAGCCTCTTCCTCTCCTTCAGCAGTATATTTAACCGCCTCTTTGGTTCTTTCAGCCTTCATCCGCTGATATACCGCATTACTTACAACAGAGGGGTATATAATCCTTTTAAGGCCAACCTGTACAATCTCTATGCCGTATTTTGACATGGTTCTTGTATTGGCTTCATTCTTAAGCCTTTCATATATCTCAGTAAGTTTAACATTTTCAGGTACAGTATTAATTATCTTATCAATCTCGTAATCACTCACAATGATCCCCAGTTGCGAATTAACCATATCTCCCAGTTTTAATTTTGCATTCTCTACATTGTTGAGTGATTGAAAAAACAGTTCAGAATTGTCAAGTTTCCAGGCAATATAACATGTAACAATAACAGGGTTCTTGTCTTTTAATAAAAGCTGTAATGTCTGTGCCTCATAACAGTTTATCTTACTGTCAAAGGTGTTGATCTTCTGCCAGGGCATTTTTGTGTATAGACCGGCCTCTTCTATTGTCTTAATAGGCCTTCCCCACTGGGTTATTATTACATTTGTGCCCTGCTTAACAGTAAACAGTGAGTTGTATGATACTATACAAACAACGATTATTAATAAAAGTATCGGGAATATTTTTTTCATGCCTTAATAACCTCTTTATTCTTCTGTCTGCCAATCCTCAATGGATGAGATTTCACCTGATTTTAAGTAAAGATTCGGTTTTCCTGTTCTGGGGTCTATGATTAATTTATCATTTTTACTGAGGGCATCAGCTATATGATTATAATACAATACTTTTCTTATTATTGATCTGGCCTTTTTATAGGATTCCAGTTTGGATCTATAACCGGTTACAGCCCCCTGGGATTTCAATATCTCTTCATTTACATATGCCTTTGCATCGCTGATGTTGCTATATGCTGTGCCGCGTGATGATGGTATCTCCGAGTTCTGATATTCCAGGGCCAGATTGATCGTCTCTTCTTTTATCTGATAGGCTGCGATGACCTCTTCAAAGGACTCGGAGATCTTTATCGGAGGATGAATATCCTTAACATTGACACTTACAACCTCAAGCCCGGTATTCATTTTATCAAGTTTTTTTTGCAACGTTTCTTCAATATCCTGGTCCATCTCTTTCCGGTATGTAATGGCAATCTGATAAAATGACTTGGTTGTAAAAACATCCTGTATTGTTTCATAGGCGATATCTTCTATCAATGCCTGTGGATTCGATATGTTGTAATAATAGTTATACAGGTTTTTAATCCTGTAATGAATAATTATATAGGGATTAAGAAAATTGTTATCGCCTGAAATAAAGTGAATCTCTTCGCCATGAGTCATGCCCCATATAAGGGGTTTTTGTTCTTCCCTGGAAATATTGCCCAAAAATAATTCCTGAAACTGTTTTGTTTTTTCTTTTTTTACCATGTCTATTGGCCGGGGAAATTTAAAGTGGAAACCGGGCTGCAAGGCTTCATTCGTCACTGGTTTTCCAAAACGTTCAATTATAGCTTCCTCATTCATCTGCACCTGAAAGCCCATGTCATACAAAATGGTAAATAAGACCAGTGCAATCAGCACATAACCTGAAAATTTTAAAAGCCTGACCGATTGAATAACCAGTCTTGTTTTCAAGATATCAATACTGTACCTGTTATCTATCCCCCTGATGAACTTAAGATATATCTCCTTTTCAAGTACAGTGTTCAGAATTTCAAGAAACCTGTACTGCATCCTGAATTCTTTATTTTTGTTATAGAAATGTATAATGATATTAATGATTATCTCTATACCGAATGACAGTATCATGAGTGCAATGGCAAGACTGACCCATTTATCTATGTTGAATCTGAAATAATAAAGTATAAGAGACACCCCGGTTAAAGAGGAGCAGACCATATCCCCTTTTGAGTGCAGGCCATCTGATATCAATGCAGCCGAGTTTTCAGATTTACCGACCTCTGAAAGGAATTTGAACAGAAAATATGAGCCGAGAGATAGGATCAGGAAAATAATACCTGTTAATAATGGCTTCTGTATTAAAATGGCTTTGGTAGTAAACACCTTAATGATAAGAGTTGCAGAGATAGAGATGAGGACGATACCAATTATTATGGAGGTTGTTACCTCAATATTCTCACCGAATATATTTTTTAGAAATCTCTTTAGTTTATTTTTACCAGGGTCATCTGGTGTTTCATACTCAGGTTGAGCCTGCTTTTGCCTTAATACAGAGGCGCTTCGCCACAGGGCAAAAAGAACCAGAACAGAGGTTGATATATCACTGAAACTGTGCCATGCCTCGGAAAGTACCGCTATACTGCCTGAGAGGTAATAGAATATGAACTTCAGGATTGTCAGACTGAGGGTAATTGATATTGCTATAAGTGATGTCCTGATCTTTTTGTTCATATTTTTGCCCTAGGGTTATTCTCTTTATACATTAATTACAGGAGTCATCAAGGGAATTAAAGGTTTTCTCCCTGCTGTTTATAATCCTTTTCTATTTTCAAGAAAAGGTCTTCCCTGATTACCTCAATATTTGGACCCTGAATAAACATGCGATATAGGCGATTGTCCTGATCCACCCAGAGAAGTATATTTATCTCATTATCAACCTCAATTTCATAATTTTTTATTTTCAATTCTTTATTATCATGGTCGGGGAGTATGGTATTCGAAGGAGTAACCATGATCTTGACGATAGAGGCTGAAGGGAAGAGATAGGTCTGAATATTCTGATCTCCTCTCTTTTTTTCATCATATTTGCGGATCCAGTAATCAATAGTGTGATAGGAAGTTAAACTGAGCATAGGCATACCCGGATCAAAAGGTATCTGTTTTACCTCTGATTCTTCCTGGGTTTTATTTGTATTTATGATTTTTCCATCCTCCACTTTAATTTCATATGATGAGTCAGTGTCGGAATCATAGGCATAGGAGGAGGGGAATAATTGACCTTTTGGGATTACCATTTTTGTCTTGATTATTCTTTGCTTTTTATCCTTTGCATTTGGCCCGCTATCAAGTGCCTGCTCAGCGATACATGTCCGGTTACCATTTCTATCGGTTTTTTCATTAACAACCTCTGTGCCTATTTTTTTCCTGTTCATTACTATTATATAGGTCTGAGAATAGTCCTGCGGGCTACCGCATGAAGCCAAAAATAAAAGGATAAAAATCAGGATAAATTTTCTAATCATCATTTCTCCACATAGAAATAAAACCGGGGGCTTGGCCGATACCTCAATAATAAAATATCGGGGAAGCCCCCTTCAGGGTAAATATTTTGGTATTAAACTTTTTACATCCATGTTTTTAAAAACATGGATGTAATATCACTTACCTTTTAAACTGAACAGTATTTATTCCACCAGCTACAGCAAAGTCAGCATTGTAATTCAAAACCGCCCAGGCTGTCTTTGTTTTTGGATCAATACCATATGTACCAAGACCATATTTAGATTTATATGGACCAAGTACAAACCTCTTTTTGCCACCAAAATTTTCATTGACGGCATTTTTCCATTTTCCATTTACATATGTCGCAATACCGATATTGCCGGCGCCAAGAAGAGTCATTCTATTAAAATCAAAGGTCATTGAAAGCACATAGTTATCTGTTTTATCTGCCTCTCCTATTTCTGACATGCCCCAGATTGAAAAAATATCACTCTTCAGGTCATTCTTAACTACATTTTTATACCATTTGTTCCAGAATTTATTCCAGGGATTTTTCCAGTAACGATTCCAGAAATGCTTCCTGTGGGGTGTACTCTTGTCATCCGGGTTTGCTATCCAGCCTGTATTTACCAGCTTGTTCAATGCACGGGGAGCACTTATAATGCCTTGTTTGTATACAGGCTTTCCATCATTATCAACAACAGGGTTCCCATCAGCATCTACTTCTTGTACATAGATCGGCTCCCCTTTTGAATCAAATAGAAGATTTCCATTATCATCAACAGCTTGTATCGAACCTGTTACAGTGGGAGTTTCATCTTTTGTTGAACTGTTGTTTGTCCCATCAAGGATTTTGGCAGCAGTACCTCCAAAACTGTCTTTTACGACTTTATAGGAACCATTCTGCGCTATCAGGAACTGCTTTCCGTTTGTGCTATACCCAAATGATTCCTGCTTTACAAAGTCAAGATCAGGTAAATAAAGAGGATTATTCGCTTCTATAATTTCACCAGTTTCTTCATCTATGACATCCTGTCCGTGTGGATAGTCATCATTATCCTGAAAATCTCCGGTTGAATCCGCATAATAATCAACGTTTACACGTGGCCCGTCAATTGTGTAAATGTAGTAGCCGACATTATAAAGATCCTGCGAAATCTGGGTCTCACGCTGCTTAGTGTAGCTGAAGCTATCCAGGCTCCCTGGCCCATAAAATTTTGTACTGCCTGCCATGTGAATAATCTGCTGTATTTGGTAATCCCCAGGTTTGCCCTTAATCAATTCATTATTTTCATCTAATGCAGGACTGGTAACAAGGGCGCGGTTATGGAGATGGTCATGACCAGAAAGCATATATCTTACACCATTATCAGCAAGGCTCTTGTAGAATGGAATCTGTGTTTGGGGTTTTGAAGCTGGGCTGCTGCCAAAAAAACCATCTGCATGATTAGTTCCCATGAGACCTCTGTGAGACAAAACAAATGCATGCTCTGTACCACGGGTATTTATATCCAACTGAGCGCTTATCCACTCCTGCTGCATACCAGGCCAGAATTCAGTACCATTAATATCGTATTTCACTTTTGCAATAAAGGTTTCAAATGGGTAAGTTTTTTCATAACCATAAAAATTAGTCGAAGGTTTCGGTGAAGTACCTGAGGTGCTTATACGATAATATGCGCCCTCTTTGACTGAGCCACCAGGCACAGTTGCTGTAGCCTTATAAACAATCCAACCCAAATAATACCATGCCTCACCATATTTTTCCGGATTGTAATCATCATCTATAGGTTCATCTTCAATTTTAGTCTCCTTAAAATATGTTGCCTCAACATCAACAATAACGAACCGGGCATTGTTCCCTTCATCACCATAATCAAAAGAGTAGCTAAGTCCCTTCAGAAGATCATCAGTTGATGATGGCCAACTAAAATTTGTTGCACCAAAGGTATTTGAAAGATTCTGGGTCTGGGGGAATGCGGCTTTATAGCCAGGAATATTCACAACATACTCAGTATCTCGGCCATAAAGATAACCATAGGTTTCATGGTTACCGCGCAGGGGGAAAAACCCTATTCCAGCATCAAACAATGGCTGTGCGGCTGCTGCGCGGGCTGCCATACCATCATCACCAGCTCTGTCAGTCAGGTCACCAACCTGAATTACAAACTTTACACCATTATCAATAAACTCATCTTCGATTGCCCTGGCAAGGGCTGCGCTAACGTATTCCGGGTTTGCTCCTTCCGGATCTTCACTGTTTGTCCATTGAGTATCTGCCATTACACCAAATGACCATGGATCCACCTCATATCTACCACCGCCAGCGGCAAATATAAGTGATGAGAAAACCAGTGACAGGATCGTGGTCATCATCATAGTCCTGGCAAGGATTCCCCATTTGTTATTGTTTTTATAAACCTGTTTTGACATACTATCCCTCCTCTTAAATTGGTTTTTTTGTAATTCTACACTTGTTAATGGAATCACACCGGTCTGATTGCCAATCTACTGAATACCTCCACCTCCTTATTTATTATTTCAGCCCGTATCTTCCATCCCTGTAAGATATTTTTCCTCATTATGTGATCCCGCCTATCCATAACCCATACATACAATCGCCAAAGCTTAAACTACATTGCTTATTTTTTTTAAGAGAAACAAAATAATTGCCTGCACGAAACATGCCCTGATGGTAACCCATTGATAATGTGGAATTTATTTAAATTTACAAGTGTGAAGTCTCAATATTTTTTATCAATATATTGCGACTTGTTCAATATGTTGAGCGGCCGGGAATGTGGGAATGATAACTTATTATCAATCAATCCTTTTTTCGTTATAGAAACTGGATTACCCGGTTCAGCCTTCTGGGGTAATGGGTTTGATACGCCGTTCCATCCTCCATAGCAGTAGCTACTGCAGGCGCCCATAGCCTATGGTGAGGCAGGGATCCGTCTCCACTGCTAGCGGCAACAAAATCTAAGGTGTCGGACCAGGAGGGTCACTAGAAAAATAACCTTGTTATTATTTGTAAAATCTATATCCATCAATTTTTATATGCCTTTCATAAAAATCAGGATTATTTATGTTTGATTAGTAAAGATGAAACAGTTATTATCCTAATGTATCAAAATAAAAGAGCACATAATAACCATATTAATTCCGGCTAATCTTTCGGTAAAATATAAACGAAAACATAGCGGGTATTAGCGGATCAATTTATAAGATATGAATATTGAAGACATAACAGACTCAATACAACACCATCGGATTAGAATAACAGATCATGCTGATGAAGAGGCATATATTGACGAATTGACTTTTGATGAGGTATTTTATTCGGTAGTAAATGGTGAAATAATCGAACGGTATCCTTCGGATAAACCATATCCAAGTTGTCTGGTATATGGCAAAACATTCGGAGGAGATCATGTTCATAGTGTTTGGGCGTATAATGTAAAAAATCAATGGTCAGTTCTAATAACTGTATACAGGCCAGATCCGGATCGATGGATCAATTACCGGAAAAGGAGAGAAAATAATGTTACCCTTTGAAAAATGTCCAATTTGTGGAGGCGAACTTAAAAGTAAGGTTGTCGAAAAAATTTTACATGGCGGGAGTCATACTGCCATTTTAAAGGTAAATGCAGAAGTTTGTCTCCATTGCGGAGAACGATTATATACTGAAGATGTTGTAAGATTATTTGAGAACATCAGGCGTAAATTAAAAAAACAAGATCTCATTGGGTTTGATCCTTCAGGGCAGACATTTACAGTTGATAAAGAATGGCTTAACAAGCAAATAGAGCAGATCGTTGAACACACTGGTTAATTTGTGAAGTTAACTCTCCATAAAAAAAGGAAAACGAAAAGTTTTGCCAATTAAAAAATGCAGGTTGCGATTCTTGCATGCCTCTGGGAGGCATTCCCAAACTATTTTTATTTTTGTGTGGTCAAGGCTTTTACCTGTACAACAGAAAACTATATTTGGATAGTTATATACATTTTATTGTGGGAGGGTGAAAATCCAATATTGTTGACTTAAGTAAACCAAACAGGCATTTCGGCTTAATCGTCATCCCCGCGAAGGCGGGGATCCACTTTATGTATTTGAAAATAAAAACAAATAGATTCCCGCCTTCGCGGGAATGACGTACTATGAAGCTTAAATCAACAACATTAGGTGTAAAACCCAACGATCCCTTACAGTAATACTAGAAAACATTTGACATTACCCATCATTTGTTATCTTCTCTACCCCATTAATTTGAGACTGGAATTAATCTATATCATCATTAAATTTTCGTCATGAAAATCAATTGAAAGGGATAAGAGACTCCGCAGAGAGTTTTAATTTATATACATTATGAACAAGAATGAAGTAACAGTAACAGGTACAGAAACCACACCACTGACGCAGGATAACCCAAAACAGCTGTCAGGTTTTATGATAATGGTGTTTGTGGCATTGATCGCCTCTTTTCCGCCCTTATCAACAGACCTTTATCTACCGGCCCTGCCCACAATGAGTGAACAGCTTAACTGCTCTGTGTGGTGGGTAAATCTTTCAATCAGCATTTTCTTTATCTTTGTGAGTACAAGCTCATTTATATGGGGGCCGCTATCGGATAAATACGGGCGCAAGAGGATGCTCCTTATAGGCGTTCCGCTGTTTATCATATCGAGCATATTCTGCATGTTTAGTCAGGATGTATATCAGTTGATTATTGCGAGAATCTTTCAGGCGATCGGCGCAGGGGCATCAATGGCTGTCAACCTTGCGATTGTAAAGGATGTTTTTCCGGGTAAAAAGAGGGAGAGCACCCTTGCAATGGCTGCTGTGTTAAATGGGATGATCCCTGTTATTGCACCATCAATAGGGTCGCTCATAATCAGGTTTTCAACCTGGCGCGGGATATTTGGCCTTCTCACTATAATCGGCATACTGGTCTTTATATTTACCCTTTTCCTCAAGGAGACAAACGAGGAATATTCAGCTGACAGCTCCCTTAAAACAACACTCAGGCTCTTTGTTGTATTAAAAAACCCCCATTTTTACAGGCTCCTGATAGTCTTTTCCATAGTATCAATACCTCTGCTTGCATTTATAGGGGTGTCATCTTTTATCTTTGTCCAGCACTTTGGCCTGAGCGCAGAGGCATACAGTATCTATTTCGGGGCCATTGCTGCTCACTATATAATTGGCGGGCCAATATATCTTTTTCTTAGAAGATATTTCCGGCCTATCCCCATTATTACTGCAAGTTATGTCGGGTCAATCTTAAGCGGTATTTTGATCCTGACAATAGGGGAGAAGAGTCCCATGCTGTTTGCCATCTCGGTAGCACTCGGCTATTTATGCGTGAGCATAGGAAGACCACCATCAAACAGCCTGCTTCTTGAGCAGCAGGACAAGGACACCGGTTCTGCCTCTTCACTTATACAGGCAGTATTTGTGCTCACAGGTGCATTTGGAATGATGTTCATCTCCATTGACTGGAGTAACCGCATCATGGTTATAGGCATAATGAATGTGGTTCTTAGCCTGTTTGGATTTATTCTGTGGCAGTACACAAAGACAAGGTGCCGTATACCAAAGCATTTTTTGAAATGATATATTTTTCGTAGGGGCACGAGGCATCGTGCCCTCTTTTTTCAATCCATGCATACAGTGAGGGGGGTCAACATAAAGTTCACACAAAGCCTCGAAGACACAAAGGTTTTTATCCACATTCCTGTGGCAGCGCGTCAAACAACGTAGAAGGAGCACAGGGCATTTTATGAAATGATTCATTATTTGTAGGGGCACGAGGCATCGTGCCCATGCAGGTTCAATGAGGTTTGCCTCTGAGGGCACGGTGCGCCGTGCCCCTACATATATGGAATATGAATGGCATAAAAAAGGTGGCGCATAAAGCACCACCCTGCGAAAAACAAAAGAAAATGCAGGGAGGATTATACTCCACCAAATGATTGAGGCATTAATCCATGAGGGTTGTCATTATATATCGATCCACAGACCATCTTTATCAAAAAAATGGGCATTTTTGAATTCAATGGATAGATCAATATTATCGCCGGATTTAAACTGTGACTGGCCATGTGCCCTCACCAGTATACTATCCCCTGAGTCAAGCCTTACATAGATGTAGAATTCACTACCAAGATATTCTACAAGCTCTATTATCCCCTGTGCGCTGATATCCCCATTTTTACCGATTATAAACTGCTCTGGTCTTACACCGATAAATGCTGTTTTATTGGAAGCCGCATCGCCACGGTGTTTAAAATTACCAAAGCCTGGAACAGAGAATTTTCCATCATCATAAGCCGACTTTAATATATTCATTTTGGGTGACCCAATAAACCCTGCAACAAAAAGGTTTTCAGGACTATTATACAGCTCATATGGCGTACCAGTCTGTTCGATCCTGCCATTGTTAAGCACCACAATCCTTGTGGCCATGGTCATTGCCTCTGTCTGATCATGGGTAACATAAATCATGGTGGTGCCAAGCCTTTTATAAAGACCGGCCAGCTCAACGCGCATCTGCACCCTCAGCTCTGCATCAAGATTTGATAGGGGCTCATCAAACAGAAAGAGTTCCGGTTCTCTTACAATGGCCCTGCCTATAGCCACCCTCTGTTTCTGCCCCCCTGAAAGCTGGCGGGGTTTACGGTCCATGAGTTCATTGATCTGAAGTATTTCCGCAGCCTCCCTTACCCTTTTATCAATCTCTCTCTTTGGCATCTTAAGATTGGTGAGACCAAAGGCAAGGTTCTTTTTTACACTCATATGGGGGTAAAGGGCATATGACTGGAATACCATTGAGAGGTTTCGCTGAAATGCCGGTATATCATTTACTATCCTTTCACCGATCATTATAACACCATCAGAGACCTCGGAAATCCCTGCTATCATGCGGAGGATTGTAGATTTACCGCACCCTGACGGCCCTACCAGCACCACAAATTCACCATCATCTATGGTGAGATCAATGCCATGTATAACCTCGTGGCTGCCAAAACGTTTATATATATTTTGTAGAGTTACACCTGCCATATTTATTTACCCTTATTTAAACCCGCTCATGGCAATGCCGCGGATGATAAATTTCTGAAAGATGATAAAGAACAACAGGATCGGTAATATAGAAAGAATGGACATGGCAAACATCTGCCCGTATTCAGAGACACTGTCCTGTGCCAGGAACATGCGTAGCGCCAGCGGCACTGTGTAATCCTTTATGTCATTAAGGTATATAAGCGGGGGCAGGAAATCCTCCCATGTCCAGATAAATGAAAATATTGCCGCGGTTGCAAGCGCAGGGGTAGAGAGTGGCATAATGATGGCCCAGTAGATCTTAAACGGGGAACAGCCATCTATCATTGCAGCCTCATCCAGTTCTCTGGGGAGCTGCCTGAAAAACTGTATCATCAGGAATATAAAAAATGCCTCCCCTGCCAGAAATTTGGGAACGATCAGCGGCAGGTAGCTGTTTACCCATCCGGCCTTTAAAAACAGGATGTACTGGGGGATAAGGACAACGTGGTAGGGGATCATGAGTGTCATCATCATAAAGGCAAAAAGTATATTCCTGCCAAAAAACCTGAGCCTTGCAAAGGCATAGGCTGCAAATGATGCAGATATGACATTCCCGATTACTGCCATAACTGTGATAAAGAGGGAATTTTTGAAAAATGTTGAGAAGCTAGTCACAAGCCCGTTCCACCCTTCAGGGTAGTTTTCCCACAGAAACCGCGAGGGCCATAAAGTAAGATTACCGAAGATCTCATCTTCAGGTTTAATTGAACTTACAAACATCCATAAAAGCGGATATACCATCAGGAATGAAAAGAGGATCAAAAATAGATGCCTTATCACAGCGGCCCTGCGCATCTTTGTTTTTTGAAGCACCCTGTATTTCTCTGAAACAGCCTCTGTGGACAGCGTAATACCCTGCACAACTAGCTCCTTCCGCCTTCATAATAGACCCAGTAGCGTGACGAGATAAATGCTATGGCCGTAAAAATGGCGATAATGATAAAGAGTACCCAGGCGAGTGCAGAGGCATATCCCATCCTCAGGTATGCAAATGCCTCATTATAAAGGTATACAGTAACAAAGAGGAGAGAGTCCATGGGCGCGCCATCCCCCCTTGAAATGATAAATGCGCTTGAAAATGCCTTGAACGCCTCGATCATCTGGAGTGTAACATTGAAAAAGATCACAGGAGAGAGAAGCGGCAGCGTGATGGAGAAAAACTGTCTGGGTTTTGATGCGGCATCTATCTCTGCGGCCTCGTATAGTTCTTTAGGTATGGCCCTTAAACCTGCCAGGAATATCAGCATGGGCGAACCAAACTGCCACATGGAAAGAACCACAAGGGTGTAGAGGGCATAATCAGGGTCATTAAGCCAGTAAGGGCCGGTTATCCCAATCAAGCTTAAAAGGGTATTGATAACACCGTTAAATGCAAACAGCTGCTTCCACAGGATGGCAACTGCAATGGAGCCCCCCAGGATGGAAGGCAGATAAAATAATGACCTGTAAAGGCCGATTGCCCTGATCCCTTTATCCAGTATCATGGCCACGAGAAGTGCAAAAACAAGCTTGCATGGCACTGATAAAAATACATAGGTGAATGTAACCCTTATGGCCTTTAAAAACCTCTCATCCATTGTGAACATGTAGAAAAAATTTTCAAGGCCGACCCACTGTGGAGGGTTTACAATATCATACCGGGTAAATGCAAGATAAAGGGAGATAAGTATGGGGCCGATTGTAAGGCACAGAAAACCAATAAGCCATGGTGTAAGAAAGATATATCCCGGGCCATTTCTGCGGCAGGCGCTTAACATCTTATCCAGCCCTTCGAAGGATAAAGGATGCCTGTTTTACAAACTTTTTTGCAGCACCGGGGATGGTTTCCCTTTCTAGAAGCACGCCAGTGGCGATTCGCATAAAGGTCTTTTCTATTTCATTTGCACCGGGCGGATAGGGCGGGGGAAGTGGAGCTGTTTTATCCTGTATCTTTTCAAAGTACTCAACCGATTTCGCCTCTGTTGGCGTAACTTTAGGTTTCAATGCTCTTCGTACTAACATGTTTTCAGGTATGCCCCTCTCAAGCCCCAGGATATCTGTAATTTCCGGGTCATTTACAAATGAGTTCATATACCGGATGGCAGCATCGGGTGTTTTAGAATCCCTTGTAAGGCAGATAAACTGGCTTGGCTGTATGTATGAACCAGGTATTTTTTTAGATGTATTGGGGAACATGGCGGCATTTATTTCATCCTTTACAAGTGCCTGTGCGCCAACAAGCTGGTTTGACCAGAAATAGGATGTTGCTGTAAGCCCGGTAACTATACCCCATTCAGACATGGGCGGGTCAACAAGGCCGGCAGATGCCTTTCCGGGCGGTGTTGCGCCTGACTCTCTTACCAACTTCCATAAATGCCAGTATTCTTCTACTATCTCTACAGGCACCAAATATTTTCCATCATCACTGAACATACGCGCTATGCCCATCTGTGTTACAAAGTCTGAAAAATTCTGGTAGTTGGCAGTGTTGTCATCCGTGCCATACACACTGTTTTTGTTCGCCTTTGATACAGCAACACCGATTCGCTTTACATCATCGTATGTCCAGCCATACGGGTCAAACCCTTTACCGGATGAGATGCCTGCCGCTTCATAAAGCCTTTTATTATAAAGGGCCATATGCACATTAGCCCCGGTTGAAAGGGCATAGAGTTTCCCATCCACTGTGCCTGCCCTGATTGCAGCCTTATCCATGTTACTTAGATCAAGGAGCTTGCCTGTATATCGGTCAAGAGGCGTCACTGCGCCCCGCCGCACATACTCAATAAATGTCCCATAGCCCTGCTGAATTACATCAGGCATGTTTCTGCCCGCAATCTGGGTGCTTAGTTTTGCAAAATAATCAGCAAAGGCAACTGTTTCGCCTATGACCTCGATATCCGGGTTCTTTTTATTAAACAGGCTTATCACTCCAAAGGTTCTTTTGTCTCTGCCGGGGTTTCCCCACCAGAAATGGCGTATGCGGCTTTTTGATGCATAGGCAGGTATTACTGTTATGGATGAGGCAGCAAAGGCCCCAAGTATTGTGGCGCCTGTCCTGATGAATTGTCTACGGTTCATATGTTTCATATTTACCCGGTATTTTTAATGGCAGTTATTTAACCGATATAGCCGGGTAATACTTATTTGAGCATGGAAAGTCAAGGGAGTTGTGTCATTTGAAGTCAGGCAGTTCCATATCAGAAATCAATTCATCTACCCTGACAGGGCGGTTAAGCTCCATAGATCTGTTTGCTGAAATGCCTGTAATAATAGACCATGCACCGGAACGGTGATCAGATGCCCTTCTGTATTTGTCAAAAGGCTGATTCTCAGGATCAAACAGGTATTTAAGCATATGAGGGTCTGCGCCTCCGTGCCCTCCCTCACCCTCCCATATCTCCATTTCGCGGGGTTCTTCCCTGATAGGATAGAGTGTTGTTCGGGTTTTATCCATTTTCATGGCCCCAGGTATGGTGCCGTCTGCATTGATATAAACAGTCTCCTCCATCCGGTGTTCGATCCTTCCATTTGTGCCGTTGAAATTTATAATATAGCCTTCCCATGGTGAAAAGGCGTTCAGAGAGTAGTTCAGCCTGACCCTGTTCTGGTACTCGATAGAAAGATTCATGCTGTCTTCAATATCGATCTGATCACTGAAAACACATCTGTCACGAAAATGCCCATCATAATTTTCCTGATCAAGATAGAGGGCTTTCAAGGAGGGGCTATTTGAAAGATTCAACCTGAACGGGCATTTTAACGCTTCAGGGCAGGTGTGACATCGTTCTCCCCTGTTGGAAAGACGGTACCTTAATGCGGTTTCAGCCCTGTAAAATGATCTTGTACCCTTTGCATATATAACAGATGGCACAGACTCAATCCACCAGTTGACAAGATCAAAATGGTGTGTGGCCTTGTGGACAAGAAGGCCGCCCGAACTCCTTTTATTCCTGTGCCATCGCCTGAAGTAATCGGCCCCGTGATATGTATCCAAAAGCCAGCTGAAATCTATGCTTATTATATCGCCAATCGCCCCTGACATAATAAGCTCCTTAACCTGTGTCCTTGGAGGAGAATACCTGTAGTTGAATGTGACTGTTATTTTCTTTTTGCTCTTTTTCTGTGCCCCAAGGATATTAGTGAGTTTTTGCACATCTATTGTCATGGGCTTTTCAGTGATAACATCACAACCTGATTCCATTGCCCTGATTATATATCCATCATGGGTAGAATCCATGGTGGTGACAATAACAGAGTCAGGATTAACCTCTTTTAACATTAGATTGAAATCATACGCATGATAGCCCTTAACCGTGTAACCGGCCTTTTCCTCTGCCTCTTTTACTGATTTATCGATACGCCCCTGGTTAATGTCACAGAGTGCAAGCAACCTGCAATTATTTCTGAATTCTGAAATTATGGCATCCCGGAAAAGTTCATGACGGCCGCCAAGCCCCACTATCACATATGATCTCATATCTTACATTTCCTCAAGCCGGTTTATCAGGGCATTTTTTATTGCGGCGATACGCGATTCATCTTCAATCCGCTGCCCGTCAAAATCTACTACATAAAAAATATCTGCGCTCTGATCTCCCCTGTTGCCTATCTTTGCGATCCTGATGTCAAGATGCAGGTCAAACAGTGTCCTGGTAATAATATATAAAAGGCCGATCCTGTCAGTTGCGAAGACCTCAACAAGTGTGAAAAAGTCCGAAGATGCATTATCTATATTTACCTCAGTGGGTTTGGCCGGTTTTTGAATGATCCCTTTTACAGGTGCGCTCTTCTCCAGCAATCTGCCGGTCAGGGAAAGACTGCCGGTAATCTTCAATGCAAAGTCCCTGTTTATCCTGCTCCAGGTCTCATCGGGGTTTATCTCATCAAGAGGTTTTGTTACATAAAAGATGTCAACAGCGGTTCCATCCCGCCAGGTATAGATATTGGCGGTCAGGATGTTGATATTGTTAAGGGCCATAATGCCTGCAATATCTGAAAAGAGGCCAGGCCTGTCCTTTGCAACAAAACATACCTCCCAGTATCCGCCAAAACTGTTTTCCCTGAATTCAAATATGAATGGGCTCTCCTCTTTTAAGAGCCTTGCGTTAAGCTCCTTCACTATCTCAATATGATGTACGATCTCCGCTGCAGAGGTGTTGAGCTTATACCTCTGCGGCATGGTCTCAAAGTAGTACTCAAAGTTTTCCGGTTTAAGGGCGTTCGTGGTAAGCCTTCTTAACTGTCTCTTAAGCCTTTCGATCTTCTGGGATGCATCAGGGGTTGCAAGCTCGCCTCTTTCAAGGATATGGAGCACCTTGAAATAGAGCTCCTTGATAAGATTTGCGGTCCATTCATTCCATACCGAAGGGCCAGTGGCCTTTGAATCCGCCCAGGTGAGTAATAAAAGCGATTTGAGTCTCTCTATAGAGCCTATTGTCCTTGCGCTCTGTATAATGATTTTCTCATCGTTCAGGTCACGACGGCTTGCTGTTTTTGCAAGCAACAGGTGATTTTCTATAAGAAAGATAATCTCTTCAGCGAGTTCTTTGGGATAATTGACCCTCTCAAGTATGCCCCTTGCAATCCTTGCCCCTCTTTTTGAATGCTCCTTCCCCGCCTTTCCAATGTCATGAAACAATGTCGCAAGCAGGAGCCCCTCTTTATTTTTAATATCGTTAAAGGCATCAATAAGGAGTATATCCTTTTCCCTTGAAATATTTTTGAGATATGAAACAGCCTCAAGCATATGCCTTCCAACCGGATAAATATGGTAGGCATCAAACTGCACCCTGCCGCTTACTTCACCGAATTCGGGGATGTAACTGTCCAGGAATCCTGTATCAAACATCTGATCAAGAACTTCAACAGTGTAGGTTCCGTTCAGGATATTAAGGAAACCCCTGAATATTCTTTCGGAACTCCTGAATCTGTCATCTATCAGGGTGAGAAATTCACGTGTAAATCTTCTTGCATCTATTGTCAGAGTAATGTTGTATTTGCTGCTTATCTCAAATATCCTCATCAGGATTGATGGATCATCAAGTATGACCTTTGCTGAATTATAGGCTATTTCATCCTGGTGCAGATGAAACCCGTGCCTTATATCATCAAGGTGTACATTTATCTTTCTTGGTGTCCTTTTAACAGCATGACTAAAAAGGAATGAGCGGTGAAGGATTTTAACGCTTTCCATTGAAGAGTGGAGCTCTTCAAGAAACAGTTCAACAGCCTGGGTTTTACCATCCTTTTTATACCCCAGCCTTTTTGCTATCTCCTCCTGAAAGGTAAAATTCATCCTGTCATTTTTTCTGTTTGAGATATGGTGCAGATGATTTCTTGCATTTGAGATGAAACGGACAACACTGATGAGCTCGTCATATTCCTGGTAAGAAAGCTTACCGAGCTGTTCAAGCTCTTTCAAATTGGTTATATTAAAGAGGGATTTTGCCATCCATAAAATATGATTATAGTCCCTTAAACCACCTATCCCCTCCTTAAGGTTGGGTTCAAGCAGGTGACTTGCATCACCGAAATTAATCATCCTTATGGCATTTCTGTCCTGTAGCCACCTTATAAACTTATCCGATTCCCTGCCTGTGACATTTTTCCTTAGAAGTTCTGCCATATCAAGGTAGAGAAGCGAATCACCGCAGATAAACCTTGCATCCATGAGTGATGTTAGCACCTCATAGTCACTGTGACCAAGCCTGATACAGTCATTTATGGTCCTAACACCGTACCCTATTTCAAGCCCTGTATCCCACAGGGGGTATAACAGCTCTCCTATCAGGGGCTTTGCATCAGCCGGTATCTTTTTCCCGAAAAGGATAAGGATATCAATATCCGAGTACATGCATAATTCCCTTCTACCATAGCCTCCAACTGCTACCAGCGCGAAGGGAAACCTTTTTTTAAACAGCCGCTCTCCTGCCCTGCTCTCCTGGAGAGATATCCTGAAATATTCGTCAATTATATCCGAATATCTTTCCTGAAAAGCCTCCTTTACAGTGCCATTGGAAAAATCGGTAAAAAGGGCATCTCTGGACTCCTTCAGCACAATATGGGCGCCATTTTTACCGGAAGAGATAATAGATCCGGTTAATCTTGAATCAGCCAGTACCTCCAGTTTTTTTACCGACATGATTACCTGCTGCTCTATCAGATGGCATTCTTGCCTTTTTCGCCTGTTCTTATGCGGATCACCTCGTCAACAGGGAGAATAAAAATCTTTCCATCACCTATCTGACCGGTAGTGGCCTTATCCAGGATTACCTTAACTGCCTCATTAACCAGCTCAGTCTCCATAACGACCTCCAGCTTGATCTTTGGAACAAAGTCAACCTGGTATTCAGCGCCTCTGTATATCTCCTTATGACCCCTCTGCCGGCCAAATCCCTTGACTTCACTCACTGTAAGCCCTTTTATTCCTATTGCGGAGAGACCTTCCTTTACATCATCCAGCTTAAAAGACTTAATGATTACTTCCAGTTTTTTCATATATATGCCTCCTTTCATTGGTAGCGGTCTTTTGTTTTTTTAGAGATTACACCTATCATCTGTTTTTCGGCAAGCATAATTTACCCTTAATTGTAACCTGTTTCATTATGCAGGCTGATATCAAGCCCTCTTTCTTCATCCTCAATGCTCACCCTTAAACCAATAATCAGGTCAACAACCTTCAGGATAATAAAGGTCATAAAAAAGGAGAATGCAATAGTCCCTATAACTGATATGAATTGTATCCAGAGCTGCCCGGGGTTTCCGAAAAACAGTCCGTTTGCACCTGCCGGGTTTATGGCCACACTGGCAAAAAGCCCAGTGGCCAGTGCGCCCCAGATGCCTCCAAGACCGTGTATGCCCACAACATCAAGCGAATCATCATATCCGAACCTGCTTTTAAGCATTACTCCGCAGAAACAGAGCGCCCCTGCCACAAGACCGATTATGATTGCAGATACAGGCCCAACATATCCGCAGGCCGGTGTAATGGCGACAAGTCCTGCAACCGCACCGCTCGCAGCACCAAGCGTGGTAGGTTTTCCGCTGTGAATCCATTCTGCAGAAACCCATGCAAGCGCTGCCGCTGATGCTGATATATGGGTTACCACAAAGGCATTTGCGGCAAGCCCACTGCATGAAAGTGCGCTACCGGCATTGAATCCGAACCATCCAAACCAGAGCAGGGCTGCCCCTGTTATAGCCATAGGAAGGTTATGGGGTATATATTGAGTGATCCCGAATCCTTTTCTTTTACCTGTTACAAGGGCGGCAATAAATGCGGCTGCCCCAGAACTGATATGCACCACTGTTCCTCCTGCAAAATCGAGCGCACCCATTTTACCCATCCATCCTCCGCCCCATGCCCAGTGGCAGAGGGGATTGTAGACCAGAATTGCCCAGAGCAGAGAAAAGAGTATAAAAGCGCTGAATTTTATCCGTTCAGCAAATGCCCCGGTTATAAGGGCAGGCGTAATTATGGCAAACATGCATTGAAATATCATAAATGCCAGATGCGGTATTGTTGTGCCATAGCTTTCGCTCGGCTCCATGCCTACACCTGACAGGGCAAACCAGTCCAGATTGCCGATTATTCCTCCAATGTCCGGACCAAATGACATTGAGTATCCGATCATTACCCATTCCAGGGTAATTAAACCAAGCAGGATAAAACTCTGCATTATGGTCCCCAGGACATTCTTGTTTCGGACAAGACCTCCATAAAAAAGAGCGAGCCCGGGGGTCATAAACATAACCAGGGCTGCTGATAATAGTACAAATACGGTATCTCCTGCGTTCATAATGTTATCTCCTTCCTCTCATTTAGAAGTTTAATTTCTGCTTATAATTTAAAGCAATGGGTGTGCCATGCCCTCTAAAATTAATAATCGTTGATAAAACAACATGATATGTCATAATGAATCTTTTTGTAGTAAAGACAAATACGACAATATTGTATATTCATACTTTTTTTTGGACAAATTTGTTTTTTATACCCCTATTATCATGATCCGGCTCAGGCTTTTTACTGTAAATATGAAAATTAAATTTTCATATCCTTGACACTGATATGTTGCTCAAATATATTAGCGAAACTTAAAAAACAGGAGGGCGTATGCCAAGACTTGAAGGTATTAAAAAGGTAATGATTATCAGTTCCGGGCCAATAATAATCGGACAGGCGTGTGAATTCGACTATTCTGGCACACAGGCCTGCAAGGCGCTCAGGAAACTGGGTTATGAGATAGTTCTGGCCAATTCCAATCCCGCTACCATAATGACTGATCCGGGTATGGCAGAGGCAACATATATTGAACCACTCAATGTAAACGTAATGAAGGAGATCATTGAGAAAGAGAGACCTGATGCACTTCTCCCCAACCTTGGCGGTCAGACAGGACTGAATCTCTCTTCAGAACTGGCTGAGGCAGGTATTCTGAAAGAATATGGTGTAAAGGTAATAGGTGTTGATCTTGAAGCGATAAAAAAGGGTGAAGACCGGATAGAGTTCAAAAAAACAATGGCAAGTCTTGGCATAGATATGCCAAAAAGCAAACCAGCATACACGATCGAAGAGGCTGAAAAGATAGCAGAAGAGCTGGGCTACCCTGTTGTTATCCGTCCGGCCTATACAATGGGCGGAACTGGTGGCGGGCTTGTCTATAATATCGAGGAACTCAGGGCTGTTGCATCAAGGGGTATCTCCGCAAGCATGGTCGGGCAGATACTTATTGAGGAATCTGTTTTAGGCTGGGAAGAGCTTGAGCTTGAGGTGGTTCGCGACGCCAAAAATCAGATGATCACTGTCTGTTTTATAGAAAATGTGGATGCAATGGGGGTTCATACAGGTGACTCGTACTGCACTGCGCCTATGCTCACCATTGATAAGGCGCTCCAGGAAAAACTCCAGAAATATTCATACGATATTGTAGAGGCAATAAACGTTATTGGCGGCACAAACGTGCAGTTTGCCCATGACCCCAAAACAGGGAGGGTTGTTGTTATTGAGATAAACCCCAGGACATCAAGGTCTTCAGCCCTTGCCTCAAAGGCAACAGGCTTTCCTATTGCCCTTGTATCAGCCCTCCTGGCTGGCGGCATGACCCTGGATGAAATGCCCTACTGGAGAGAAGGCACGCTTGATAAATACACACCATGGGGTGATTATGTTGTTGTCAAGTTTGCCAGATGGGCATTTGAAAAATTTGAAGGGGCAGTAGATAAACTGGGCACCCAGATGCGCGCTGTCGGCGAGGTCATGAGCATTGGCAAGAATTACAAAGAGGCGCTTCAGAAGGCTATCAGGTCTCTTGAAATAGGCAGGCATGGGCTCGGGTTTGCCAAAAATTTCAATAAAAAGACGCTTGATGAACTGATGGATATGCTTTCCGAGCCGTCAAGCGAGCGACAGTTCATCATGTATGAGGCCATAAGAAAGGGTGCGTTGGTCTCTGAGCTTAATAAAAAGACCCATATCAAGGCATGGTTTATTGAGCAGATGAAGGAGCTGGTTGATCTTGAGAACATAATGCTGGAATACAGAGGGAAGGAGCTGCCTGACGATCTTTTGATCAGGGCCAAAAAGGATGGATTCGCGGATAAATACCTCTCCAAAATATTGCAGGTGCCGGAGAAAGATATCAGGGAAAAACGCACTAAACTCGGTATTGTCGAGGCATGGGAACCGGTTCCTGTGAGTGGTGTGGAAGACGCGGCCTACTACTATTCCACCTACAATGCCCCTGACAAGGTTTCTGTAAGCAACAACAGAAAGATCATGGTGCTTGGGGGCGGCCCCAACAGGATCGGGCAGGGAATTGAGTTTGATTACTGCTGTGTGCATGCGGCCTTTGCCATAAGGGATGAGGGGCTTGAGTCCATAATGGTCAACTGTAACCCTGAAACCGTCTCCACAGATTATGACACCTCTGATAAGCTCTATTTTGAACCCCTTACAGTGGAAGATGTATTAAGCATCTATGAAAAGGAAAAGCCTGAAGGCGTTATAGTGCAGTTCGGCGGGCAGACCCCTCTTAACCTTGCATCAGAGCTTGAAAAGGCCGGTGTCAAAATAATAGGAACCTCCCCTGATGCGATTGACCTTGCTGAAGACCGCGACCGTTTCAGAAATGTCATGAAAAAACTCGGAATACCTCAGCCTGAGTCAGGCATGGCAGTTAATCTGGATGATGCTTTGGCAATAGCCGCAACAATAGGTTACCCTCTTATGGTGAGGCCCTCATATGTGCTCGGGGGCAGGGCAATGGAGGTGATACATGATGAAGAGATGCTGAGGCGTTATGTAAATGCTGCGGTTGATGTAACCCCTGAAAGGCCCATATTGATAGACAAGTTTCTTGAAAATGCCATTGAGGCAGAGGCAGATGCGATCTCTGACGGCAATGATGCCTTTGTTCCCGCAGTTATGGAACATATTGAGCTTGCAGGGATACATTCAGGCGATTCTGCCTGCGTTATTCCGCCTGTAAGCATACCTGCAAAACATGTTGAAACCATATACGAATATACAAAAAAGATAGCTATAGAGCTCAATGTTGTAGGGCTCATGAATATACAGTATGCTATTGCAAATGATACTGTTTATATCCTTGAGGCAAACCCCAGGGCATCAAGGACAGTGCCGCTTGTGTCAAAGGTGTGCAACATCCAGATGGCCCGAATGGCAACACAGATCATGCTTGGGAAAAAGATAAAAGACCTTGATATTAAACCCAGGAATATCCCCCATTATGGCGTCAAGGAATCTGTATTCCCCTTTAACATGTTCCCGGAGGTTGACCCGATACTCGGCCCTGAGATGCGTTCAACAGGCGAGGTGCTGGGGCTTGCAGACTCATTCGGCCTTGCCTATTACAAGGCCCAGGAGGCAACACAGCTTGTTCTTCCATCAAGCGGGACAGTGCTTTTAACAGTAACTGAGGATGACAGGCCCGCTGTACTTGAGGTGGCAAGGCAGTTCAGGGCGCTTGATTTTAAATTAAAGGCCACAAATGGCACATGCAAATTCCTGAATGAAAACGGTATTGAGGCAGAACCAATATTCAAGATGCACGAAGGAAGGCCCAATATTGTTGATGGTATTAAAAACAAGGAAATCGCCCTTGTTATTAACACACCATCAGGCAGACTGAGCAAGCATGATGACTCATATATCAGAAAGTCGGCAATAAAATACAAGGTCCCCTATATTACAACCCTTGCAGCAGGGATTGCAGCGGCAAGGGGTATAGCGGCGTTCCGCAAAGGACACGGGAGTGTCAAATCGCTCCAGAGTTATCACAGCGATATAAGATAAAGGGGAGATTACCAATGGATGGCATAGTAGGTATATACGGGCCTCATGACAGAGAGATTGTCAACAAGGCATTTTTAGCAACAGGCGCCTGTCAGCACAGGGGAAAGGCCAGCACAGGGATTGCTGTAGGAAGCAGTAAAGGGATCTATATACATAAAGACCTGGGAAGGATCGCCGAGGTTATTGACAGCAGGCTTGTAAAGATATTTCAGGATCTTTCACCTCAGGCAGTAATAGGCAATATCGGTTATACGAAAAACGCTGTAGCGGAAAAGATAAACGTGGAGCCGGTTGAGATAGTTCCCTATTCAGGCTCAGATTACCAGGTTGTTATTACAATGGACGGGTACCTTACCGGAGAAGATGAGCTGATTGAGGAACTCTCAGGGGATTATAATTTTCAGACCAATAATTATACAGAGGTTGTTGGGGCCCTTCTTCATAAATATATAAGCGAGGAGGGGATCTGCTTTGCGGCAGGTGAAAGGCTCTCTGAAAAACTTGAAGGCAGGGCCACATTTGCACTTGCTGCCCTTGTATATGACGGAAAAGAGACCCATCTGATTACCCTTAATGACACCAATGCCTTTGAGCCCTTCTGCTACGGGATCATGGACAACGCCTTTATTGCAAGTTCCGAGTCCTGTTCACACCGAAGGCTTGGCGGTACCATCCAGAAAGAATATGATGGCGCTGAGATGTCTATCTGCAACTCATCAGGCATTGAAACCAGAAGGGTCAGAATCAGGCAGATGACCCCTGACGTGTTCCAGGCAGTCTATTTCGGGAATGTTGCCTCCCTATTCAGGGGCAAGGAGATATTTCAGATAAGACGTGAGCTGGGCCATAAACTGGCTGAATCGTATAAAGATACAAGCGCAGATATTGTTATACCCAACCCTGAGTCAGGGTGGGGGGTATCTGTGGGTCTTGCCGAGGGGCTTAAAAAAAGCCTTTACCCTGCCCTTATTAAACTGCCGCAGGCTGTCCGAACCTTTCAGGAGGGTACAGGCCAGACACGTACAAAGGAGGTAGGGCTTAAATTCGGCGGCATAGATTCCATACTGGGCAACAGACGCGTTGCAATGGGTGATGACAGTATTGTAAGGGGTAGCGTATCAGAAGGGGGCTCTGTATGGGTCGTATATAATGCAGGAGCCAAATATATAGAGTTCTGGATCTCATACGGCGCCATGTTCTTCCCATCCTTCAAGGAGTGGCACAGGGGGATAAAGTGCCTGAATGAACTTGCTGTCCAGAGGGCATTTAAGAATGATACCCCGTATGATAAATCCCTTGATGAGATAAACAGGGCAATAGCAAAGCTCGTGGGTGTGGATGAGGTAAGGTACAACACCCTTGAAGGCATTAAGGCTGTTACAGGTGATGGCTCTTTCCAGGCACTAGACGCAAGTTACCCCATATCGGAAAAGTACTGGCCAGACTTTATCAAGGCTGAGGTCGAAAGATATAAGAAGTATAGGTAATTTATGAAATAATATCCGGCCTGATTCTTGTTTAAAAGCAGTTCACTCAGAATGGATGTTTAGATTATGGCGCAAGGCGCAAGGCACAGGGCGCAAGAGGTAAAAATTATTCTGCAGAAGCAGGCTACTGCCTGGCACGCTGTAGATTTAGTATAAAAAGGCCGTCCGGAAGTATTATTCGGACGGCCTTTTTATACAATTAACCCTTCTTCTTTGGCGGAGGGCCAAAGATCTTTAAATTAGCAGGCCCACCCCAGTCAAATGTTGTTAAATCAAAATCAGGCACCCTCACCTCGCGGTCAAGATTAGGCCCAAGATAGAGGGCATGGAAGAGCACCGGCTTATTAATTTTCCTGAAATTGAGCGGGGCATGCTGCATGCCTTTCGGGATAAAGACAACAGTTGTCGAGGTGATGGTATGCTTTTCCATCTCCTCCCCCATCCAGAGGTCTATCTCAGCATCATAGCTCTTGCAAAGGTCAGGCAGCTCTGCGCCAAGGAAAATCAAAAATTCATCATACTTGTGGATATGGGGTGTTTCCCAGCAGACAGGATCCTTGAACACCTGCCATCCAATTGTAGCGGTTGCCCCCGGCAATGCCGAAGCCCCCCTAAAGTAGGTCTGCGGGCTCGCTATTTCGGGGAACATGGGGAGGCTGTTAAGGCCAACAAAATCATTTGCCTTTGGCGGTTCGCCCTTGTCTGCCAGAAAATATTTCCCATAAATTGTCCCATCCGGTGATGGGGTATTGGCCGGGGCTGCTGCCATCACTTCGCCCTGATCCGGCATCAGGTATTTCTGGAGTGAGTTCGCAAATGCAAGGCCACCTGCGCCTACAATCAGTTTCTTAAAAAAGCTTCTTCGTGAAGTGCTCTCTTTCATGGTGCTCTCATTACTCATAAATTTATCTCCTTTTTTTTACATGTTAAGTTCAGGGAAGTGAGGATAATTCCTTCTATATAATAAACAATTCAACTAAAACAATATTTTTAAAAAGGAATTTCAACGTTTTTATCACTAAAAGAAATTCAGGTCAATTCCTTAAAAAAAGGGCTCCTCACAAGAGTTTATGGTTATAGATGAGACTCAAACCCCATCGAGATATCTACAGCATCATAGTAGTGCTGAATAAATGGTGTTAATATGTCGCCCCGATGGGGCTGACAAATATGATGCACATATAGTGCTATTAATATACCACGCCTATGGCGCTTTTAATGTAAAGGTTCCCTCGGTGGAGAGGTGGCTCCACCGGGGGAATAAAAGTGCCAGCAGAAGGGTTTACTTTTTGGCACTATGATCAGCCTTAAGGCTCGAAAGCAAATCCTGTCTCTTTACAGACAAGACTTTATATCTGGTTACCTTATCATGGTAACGCGGCTGCTCAGGGTAAAAGTTGTATACTGCGTTCCGCCTGAATATGCCCCTCCTGAGTAAACCCCGTCTTTAACAGTCCCGCCGACATAGGTACCGTCAAAAAACACCTTGTAGGTTGTCCCGGTTAGCAGCTGTGAAGAGGTATAGACAACCGATGAGTATGCTTTTTGGGGTGCAAAGGTAACTACCTCTGTTCCGTCACTGGTCTCTATATGGAATAATGAACCAGCACTTTTCTGATTAAAAATTAAAAGCAGGGCATTCTGTGATGAACCTGAACTGCCAGGGGCCTGTGCCATGTTGTATGTCCCTGCCCCGACAAGGGTTCCCCCTGTTGTTGTGAATGTACCATAATCCAGTATCCCGTTGGCGCCGGATACAGGGCCGTTGACTATAACTGTTCCACCGCTTAAGTATACTGCGCCATTTGAATCAAAACCGTCAGCGTTTGTACACTCAAGGTAAATATATCCTCCCTTTATATATACGGCCACCCCGGCGCTGTTTTCACCCCGGTTTCCATCAGAACCATTCAGAGGGTCATCATATGAATTTATATGAATCTCACCATCATTGACAGTGATAATCATACTTTCAATTCCCTCATAACCATAGGTAACATCTATAATCCCGCCATTTATAGTCAGGGCTTTATCAGCATGAATCCCATCATCGCCTGTAGCAATTTCAAATTCTCCGCCATTAATGACTATTGTATCATTGGAGTGGATTGAATCATCCGCAGTGTCGATTCCAAAAATACCATCATGTATAGTCACGCCTACAGTGGCCTTCAGCCCCTTTGCTGTATCAGCCACAACATAGTTGCTTCCGCCTGCTGTGATAATATCGAATTCTCCATCCTGAATAATGATATGGGTCTGGGCCTGAACAGCATCTGCCCCCGCATCAATATCAAAAACACCATCCTTAATATAGATATATCCCTTTTCAATGTCCTCTTCTTCAGTTGATTTCAGGCCGTCTCCCCCGGCTGTGATGTTTATATTGCCATTATTAATGCTTATAAAATTCTTGCCAATAATCCCATCATCAGCAGATGTTACTGTAATATTGCCGCTATCAATAACAAGACCATCCTTGCTTTTAATGCCGTCTTTGTAATCAGTATCAATTGTAATGGAACCTGATCCGCAAATAATAAGATCGTCCTTGCTGTACAGTGCAGCATCTATCTCTTCAGTGTCTGAATCATTGACCACCTCTGTGTGCAGGTCTGTGAGGTAATTGTCCGTGCCGGCTTCAAGCCATATAATAACCCTCTCCGCATTTTCTATATCAATCGGCGGCCCGAATGAGCATGTGATACTGGCGCCCTCAAATACAAGCCTGACATCGCCTTCCTCAAGGGTATCCACCTTTATCTGTGCGTCAGTCGATGTCCCGGAAATATTAAATGTTCCCGGGGAATTTATTGTTACAGTGTTACCATCATATGTTGCGCTTTCAGTATCACCGGTTATTGTTATTGATCCGAAGATGATGTTTGTGGGGTTGGCGTCATCATCTTCATATGTAAATGATGTGCCTTCCGGAAGGGTTGATCCATCATATTCGCTTTCAGGTGTGCCCGTACTGCCCCCTGATGTATCATCTCCTGTTCCCCCAGTTCCACTACTATCTTCACTACCGCCTCCGCCACCGCATCCTGAAGCAATAAAGACTAATATTATTGATAAAAATATATAACCCAGAAAAAAACGCCGAATCATCTCTGAAATTGATTTCCTTTTCGCCACAGCTTACCCCTCTTTTTAAAATTTATGTTTTATTGTAAACATATAACTGTTTTCCTCATATGAACCATCTTCAGGGTCATCATCCTTTGTCTTGCTGTATTCTGCCTCAAGAGACCAGGCATCTGACAGATCATAACTGACCCCTGATTTATATTTTTTGCGATACGCTGTCTGTAGATAATGCTCTGTATCAAGGTGGTTGTCTGATCTGTATTTTGTTGTAAGTTTGCTGTATCCCATGGATATAGAAATATCTTCTGTCAGCTTGATTGAAGGATTGACCTCTATAAAATGCCTTTCCGAAGAGCGGTCAATAGCTGTATAAAGAGGAGCATTTCCCCTTATCTCGCCATCACCATTTATGTCAACAGATGATTCTGTCTCATCATACAGAATATATTCCATATTGCCAGGCGCAGAGACATCATCATACCTGTAACTACCCTCAAGGCTTATGGTATTTATAAATTCCAGTTCAATTGAAAGGCCGCCAAATGCAGTATCCTTGTCCCGGTTATCAAATATGGGATTATATGAGCGCACTGAATACCCTGTAAAAGGCTCAATATTTACCCCTGATAATATTCTGTCCTTATCATCGTTAATCACATACCTATAGCCTATTTGCCCTTCATATTCATCATACAGGGCAGAGCTGTAAATACGTTCATCCCTGGGAATATTGCCATTCCCGTTTATATCGTTAAACCCGGAGAGGTAATTCTTCTTTGTATAGTCATATATTGAACTGCCCCTGAATATGAAACTGCCCTTTTTATTGATTGGATATTTTATTATTACCCTGCCCTCTGGATAACCGGAATCCTTGTTCTTTATATAGTAGTTGTATTGCAGCCATGCTGTGAGCGTTAATTTGCCCCAGTTAGGATACCATTTCATACCCAGCCGGGGTTTGAGGATATAATCGGTCAAGGAATCCATACCCCTGAATCTGTAGCTAGCCGCATCATCAGGGTCATTTTCATTTAATATTAAAATCTGGTCTTCTGTTACGCCAAATATATTGTCACTGTATTCAAGGCCAAATTCACTGAATACAGATAGGCTCTCATCCTCTTCTTTTGCAAAACAGGTTGTCCATGTAATCAGCACAGAAAAAATAAGATAAATTGTAAGCTTCCCGATATTGTTTACTATTTTTACCATATTATTTATCCTTCTCCTTTCCGGGGCAGCGTTCATCGTATTGATAAAGGATTTTCAACATTGCTGTATCATTAAGGAAATTTATCTTGATGACCTCTGCCTTCAGCACATCCAGGCCTGTCCGATCTTTAAGGTCATCTATTAGCTTTAGATAATTATCAGGCTTAATAAGCTCTATCTTTTCATAGGTAATGATCTTGCTGCTCTCACAGCAAAGGAAAATCTTTTTTTCTAGTATCAGGACCGCCATGAGAATGGTCACATTCGCTAGAAGAAGTTCAGCATAACTGGTTTTATCATCAGAGAGTGCATTTAAAACAGCTATAATTATTACTGTAAAAAGGTATGTCATTTCCCTAATGGGTATCTGTTCTGTCCTGTATCTCAATATCGAAAAAACCGCAAAAAGCCCGAATGCAAACCCGATCTTGAGCTTAATGCTTCCCATGAGAAAACAGATAAGGAATACAGTGATATTGACCAGGACAGTAGTGAATACATAATTAACCTCCCTGTATCTGGGATAGAAGATCATCCGGATGATAATAAAGGTAAAGAAAATATTGATACCAAGCCTTATTAACATCTGCCCGCAATCGTATGGGTCGATTAGTTGAATTCCAAAAATTGTAAATTGTGCAATATTGTCTATCATCATCTATCCCTAATTAAGTTTGTTGATTTTTAATATGTACTTTTTAAAACGGTTATATTTCAGATTATTCTCGGTCATTACGAGTCCGAGGCAATATTTGCTGAATTTGGTCGGATTAATTGCCATTGTCTTCAGAAACCTTAAAAAGCGTTGATTTAATGTGCGGTTTTCACGCTTGATCTCTGCAACAACAAGATTATGCATTTTCCCTGTGGATGAATCTTTTCCTGTAAAAGAGAGGTTTATATCAAGGGTCAGTCTCTCTCCTGAATAACGATCAGCAAATGTGAGACGTTCAAATTCCACAATAAGGCTGGGCCTGAGGTTATCTATAAAGCTTTTACTGGCAAAAGATATGTTGTCCAGTGCAAATGACTTTAGTTCACCTGGCAGTTCACCGCCACTGAAATCACCATTTAACGAAAGCCTGTTCTTTATTGTCTTTTTCCTGTTATTTTTTTGCTTGATCTCAAAATAACACTGATTTGAATCAATGTATTTCCTGGACCTTATTTTATACCTGTCATAACACCTGTTATGATGCTGATGATAAAATATTAAATCTGGAGAATCAAAATAGGTGCTTGTATACCTGAATGAGCGCCTGTTATCTATTTCAAGTATTTCATAATAGCCGGATAAAAAATCAAGAACCAGTGCCAATCTATTTCTGTGAAAGATAAACTTAGTGTCATACCTTTTTAACAGTTTAACCACCTCAAGACCTTCAAGGGATGTTGAGGAAAAGCCAGATAATTTTTTATAATATTTTTCCATTATTTTTTTTAAAAATATCAAAAATTGTTCTAATATTTTCCTAATATTTATAGGGCGTAGAAATAATAAGAAGGTTACAGAATAATAAAATGGATATATAATCCTCACAGTAATAGATTCCCTCATGTAACCTTCTCTTTTATCTGACGACTAATATTGGAATAGTTATATAATTTTTTGTATTATGGTGAATAATGGATAAGAGGAAGACATATTCAGGCGCTTTTAAAGCGAAGGTCGTTATTGAATTTCTGGGTGGCAAAATCAGGCTTGAAGAGCTTGCTCAAAAATACCAGGTGCATCCGAATCAGATTAAAAACTGGAAAACACTATTATTTAAACGGGCGCATCTGATATTTGTTGATAGAAGGCAGGGAAATAATTAGTATCACTTAAAAAAACATCATGCAGAATGTAACTACAGTAATAACAGACAGTGATATTATCAATCAGGTTATAGAGGGCCAGATTAACGCATTTGAGTCTCTGATAACAAAATATGGGGACTTTGTTTCGCGTATTGTAAAAAAGCATATACCCTGTAATGAAATAGAGGATGTTACACAGAATGCGTTCATAAGGATATTTCAGTCTCTGCCGATGTATAAGGGGACAGGTGAGTTTAGAGCATGGCTATCCTCTATTACAGTGAGAACATGTTATGATTACTGGAGAAAGGCATATAAATCACGTGAAATACCAATGAACTGCATAACCGAAGATCACCAGAAATGGCTTGAAAATGCAGTTTCAAAAGAGTCTTTATCCTTGATTCATGATAAAGATAGTAAAAGAATGGCAACCGAGTTACTGGAGTGGGCACTGGGGAAACTGTCAGCAGAAGACAGGATGATTCTGGAACTTATCTATCTTGAAGGGCGTTCAGGCAGAGAGGTCGCCGATCTTTTGGGTTGGAGCATTGCCAACGTAAAGGTAAGATCATTCAGGTTAAGGAAAAAACTGAAATCGATTTTAAACTCAGCATTAAACAGATAGGGGGATAATATGAAAAGAATAAGGGGAAAAGAGGTCGAAAATATTTTAGGTTTATTCAGAGAGGTTCATAAAGATAAAGAAAACCTTGTGGTCAGTGATGGCTCGAAAACTGGTGTAATGGGTCTGATCAGGAAAGGTAAGCACCTGCAAAATCAGACAGGCTATTTTGATATGTTTCAGCAGTTTGTCTGGAAACTTGCACCTGCCACATGTGCTCTTGCGATATTCTTATGTTATATGCTGAGCCAGACAAATGTTATATCAGATTATGAATTCGTAAAATTCTTTTTTGCTGATCCTTCGGATTTAAGTTTTTTCTCACTGTATAATGTTTAGTAAGGAGAAAAAATGAACAAATTAAAATTGATAATCGGCGTAATTCTGGTGTTTGCAGTAGGCATATTGGCAGGATCAATCTGTACCGGATTCTACTTCAAGGGGCAACTGAAACAATTTATTGCGGAAGGCCCCCCTATGGATATGAGGATAAGGAGGGTCCTGGATGATTTTTCAAAGGACCTTGATCTTTCTGAAACACAGAAACTCCAGATAGAAAATATTCTACGTGATGCGCAGGAAAAGATACTTGAACTTAGAAGAGATACCTTTCCGCATATGGAGGAGTTGAATGAAAAGACCCTTGAACTGATAAGGGAAAAGCTGAATGAAAAACAAAGGGAAAAATTCAACACCTTTTATAATAAAATGAAGAGATTCAATGATAGATTTGCTGTAAGGCTGGATTTTCCCGGAAGGCCATTTTCTCATGAGCTTGATGAGATGAAATCCCGGCTGAACCTTAAACCTGAACAGGCATCAGAAATCGAAAAGATTATGAAAGATGGCTTTGATAGTCGTGAAAATATTATTAAGGAAGGCAGAGAAAAGGAGCCTCCTGATTTTTCAATAATAAGAAATAAAATGATGGAGATTGATGCGCTTGAAAATAAAAAGATAGAGGAAATCCTTACTAAAGAACAGCTGGACAGTTTTAAAAAATTCCTGGAAGAAAGAGGCCGGAGAAGAGGGCCAGGGCCTGACCATGATTCTTCCAGTAACCCTCCCCCACCGCTTCCGCGATGGTAATGGCCTTATCCCGGGTTTATCAAGGTTATATAACCCGGGATATCTCTGTAATAACCCTTTGATAATCCTAAAAATATCTTTATAAATCCAGAGTTTACCTCTCTTTTTACATTTCAATAAGGTTTCTCTTTGCATAGTTTTTTTTCTCATTATATAAACATGCTGAATCAAAGAGTTTGACCAGAGGAGGAATTTGAATATAAAGATGAAAATGACCATTAAATCCCTGAAAAGGAATGATTTTAATTATGCTCAATGATCATACAAAAAATGTCCTGATTATTGGAGGTGGAGTAGCAGGTATGTCTGCTGCAAAGGTGATAGCAGGTCATTCTGTAAATGTACACCTTGTTGAAAAATCGGAATATCTTGGCGGCCATGCCTCGCAATGGGCATGCATGGCCACTCTTCAATGCCAGTACTGCGGTGCCTGTCTGAGCCATGACCTTGTCCGCGAAATAGAAGAGCTCAAAAATATTACCCTGTATAAAGGGTGCATGGTGGATTCCATACAAAACCTTGACGGATCTTACCGCGCACATATTAAAGGCTGCATTGAAAAAGAGCTTTTTGTGGATGCAATATGCCTTGCCACAGGCTTCACACCGTTTGACCCCGGTCGTTTGACCTCTTTTGAATACCAGGCAAAGGGTGTAATAACCACAGCAGAGCTCAGCCGGATCATAAAAAATGAAACCCTCATGGAGGCAGTACATAACAAACCTTCTCCATCCATTGCATTTATTCAGTGTGTCGGGTCAAGAAACCGTGAACTTGGAGCTGATTACTGTTCCCAGGTCTGCTGCAAAACAGCTGTGCGGTTTGCAAACAAGATAACCTTCATGATCCCTGATGCATCTGTTACAATTTTTCACATGGATCTCCAGACCTGCGGAAAGATGTTCCGCACACAGGTAACAGGCCCTGGCAAGGGTGTTAATTTCGTACAGGGTATTCCAGGAAAAATATTGCCAATTGAACACGATCGGCTAAGATTATTTCAGGAAGATAAAGATACAGGCGCAAGACAGGCCTCTGATTTTGATATGGTTGTCCTCGCCATTGGCATGCAGCAAGGCGAAACTCAGGTACAGGCAATCAACCTGGGCCTTGAGCCTGATAGATGGGGTTTTATTTCTCAGGATGGATCCGACCGCAAAGAAAGAATCTATGCAGCAGGCGCTGTCAAAGGCCCAATGGATATAATATCCGCCATAGAGCAGGGTATATCTGCTGCACATGATTGTCTTAAAGATATGGGTGTCACATCCGTGCATTCAGATAGGCCCATAGCTGTCCTCGGTGGAGGAGATGAAGGCCGTATCGTCTCAAAGGCCCTGAATAGCTCAGGGCATAAGGTTTATCTCTTTGAAAAAGAAAATACCCTGCTTGCACCCGATGGGGTAACCCTGTTCCCTGAAAGCTGTATAACAGGCATATCAGGGGGCGCAGGCGATTATATAATCATGGCCAAATCAGGGAACTCTCCTGTTCAAACCAGGGTATCGGCAATAGTTGCAGCAACAGGGGCGGATAAAATAGAGCTTTCAGATGAAAAAGGAATATGTGCAAGCGGGCAGATTATTTCTCTTGATGCTTTCAGGCTAAGGGCTGCCAGTGAAATCATAAACAGCAGGAAGAATATTGTTTTCTGGCTGGATCATTCAGCCCCTGAAAGTAAAGTAAACAGCAGGCATACCCTGTTATCTGCCATTGAGGCAAAAGAGGCAGGGGCAAATGTTACCGTCATGATGGAAAAGATGCTGGTGCATGATATTGACGGGCAGATGCTTTATGACTCTGCACGCCACAAAGGCATCAAATTTTTACGAGCCCAGACCCCATCTGATGTATCCATAGCAGAAATTAATGGAAGCATAAACATAAAGATAAATGAGGCAACACTTTCGGGTGTCACCATAGATATGCCATGTGACCTGCTTGTAATACCTGAGGAGTTAAAAGCGGCAGAGGCAAATAATAGACTATCCGGAATGCTGCAACAGGAAATGGATAAAGAAGGGTTTCTACAGTCACCAAATCCAAGGCACCGCAGGGTTCAGAGCACAAGAAGAGGGATCTTCTATGCCGGTTCATGTCATGATGATATAAGCCGTAACGATCTTGTTCATGAGATAAGGACAATAAATGCCCTTATCAACCTTATGCCTCAGGATGAGAGTGTAAGCCAGGCTTATGCTGTTATAGATACGGGCAAATGTGGCAAATGTCTTACATGCCTCAGGATATGCCCCCATGCTGCTGTTATGCTGGATGAGCATTCACCCTGTATTTCCGCGAGCGCCTGTCTTGCCTGCGGCCTGTGTGTTACATCATGTCCCGCATCAGCCATCTCCATAATGGGTTCAGAAGCAGATGGGGCAGGGCTATCCGATTTTTCAGGCGCTGTTGTCTTTGCCTGTAAAAGATCCCTTGCCATTGCGAATAATTCCCCTGATAAAATGAATGGCGATTTAAACGGGTGTAAAATAATCCCCATTGATTGCGCATGCAGCCTTGATCCAAGGCTGGTGATTGATTATTTTGCGGCAGGAGCAGAAAGGATAATGGTGATGAGCTGCCACCCTGATAACTGCGTATCTATTCACGGAAACAGCTCTGCGGGGAAAAAGGCAGAAAGAATTTTTAAAGATACAGGCATCTCACGATCAATGCTGAGCGTTCATGCGATAGCTGCAAATGAACCTGTACGTCTGAAACATCTGATCAAAGGGGCCTTAAGCCAAGAGGATATTTCTGATGAATAATACAGCCATTAACAACAATTCAAATTTTTTCACGATATTAAACCGGCATGAGAGGGGTGATAATGCTATAGACTGTCTTACCTGCGGTATATGTCTCTCCAGGTGTTCATGGTATGACGGAGAGGGCGGCCCCAATCCACGAAAAATGGTTAGAATGGCACAGCTCGGGCTTGATAATCTGCTTGCGCAGAGCACGATGATCTGGGACTGCATGATATGTAATCACTGCACAACCGCATGCCCCATGGGCATAAAGATGGCCGATATAGTAAGAATAGCAAGGGGCCTTCCACAGGCAGAGGCCATATTGCCTGAGAGCATAAGTCAGGGCATTAAGACCAGGCTTGAAACCGGCGATGTGAACGGTTTTACAGAGGATGATTTTCATGAGACAATCGAGTTTCTAAATGAAGAGATCGCAGATGAAAATGATGACCCCGGCGCCCTTATTCCAAGCAGCATAAAGGGGGCAAAGTACCTCTACCTGCCTAACCCCAGGGAGCTTGGGGCAAGCCTTCTACACCTCAAGGCAATGGCCAGGCTCTTCCATGCATCAGGTGAGACATGGACAATGTCACCCAGGCACACTGATGTTACAAACTGGGGATATTTTGCCGGAGATCATGAGGCGACTAAAAAAATGGTGCTTCAGATAGTTGAGGCAACTGAAGAGCTTGAAATAGAGACCCTGGTCCTATCGGAATGCGGGCATGGTTTTTTTGTACTCAGAAATCTGATACCGGAACTGGTAGGTAGAAATCCGAGATTTAATATAAAAAGCATTGTTGAATTCACACTTGAACATGTAAAGGCAGGGAAGATCAAGCTTGACCCTGATGCACACCCCTACCCGATCATGTACCATGACCCCTGCAACCTGGGCAGAAAATCAGGGATCTTTGATCCCCCTCGTGAACTGTTAAGCCTTGTCTGCAAAGAAATAGTTGAACTAAATCCAAACAGGGAAAACGGCATCTGCTGCGGTGGAGGCGGCGGTCTTTTACAGGACAGTGCAAGCACAAAAAAACGCATGATATCAGGCAGGGCAAAGGCAGACCAGATGAAAAACACAGGCATTAAACATATTGCTGCCCCATGCCTTTCATGTCACAGGCAGCTCGGGGAGCTGGCCAAATATTATAAACTTGACATAAAGGTTGATACTGTAGCTGCCCTTGCTGAAGAGGCGCTGATTGAATGATCATTGCACGCCAGGTTTAAATTTACGTCCATTATGGGGGAATGAATTATATGTATCTTAAAAAGGTCACCATTTTACGTGACAAATTTCCAACAGAGGCTTATTACCCTTTTAATCTTGAAATATTCAAAAATACCGCAAGTATTGATCTGACATCTCCTGTCACCATATTTACAGGTGAGAATGGCACAGGAAAATCAACACTGCTGGAGGCAATAAGCAGAAGGTGCGGGATATATATCTGGGAAGGTGAATACAGACCAAGACAAAAAAACAACCCCTACTGCAGGCAGATGCATAACGCCATAAGTGTTGAATGGGTAGATGAAACTGTTCCGGGCTCTTTTTTCTCATCTGATGTTCACAGACATTTCTCATTGCTTCTTGATGAATGGGCAATCTCAAACCCAGGCCTGTTTGAATATTTTGGTGGTAAATCCCTTGTTACACAGTCACATGGGCAGGGGATTATATCCTTTTTCAAGGCACGTTATAAAATAAAAGGTCTCTATATCATGGATGAACCTGAAACAGCACTCTCGCCTGCAACCCAGATAGAGCTGGTAAATATACTTAAGGAGATGGCTGAAAAGGGCCATGCACAGTTTATAATTGCTACCCATTCACCCATACTGATGGCATGTCCAGGGGCAAAATTATTAAACTTTGACAACAATACCATTACTGAAACAACCTATTTTGAGACACAGCATTATAAAATATATAAAGATTTCATGGAGGACAATAGCAGGTACATCCAGTGAAAAAGGAAAATACTAAACCATGCAAATAGAAATAAGACCGTCCAGACCTGAAGAGATGTAAAAATGAAGAATACTTTGAATAGATATGGCCGAATTCTCAGAACAGAATATATGCCCTTCTGTGGTGATATAATATAGACAAATAAAACATCCAGCGGATTTTAAATAGTATTTTTATCTATGATTGCTGTTTTATAAATCTTGAATCTTGAATTTTAAATGTTGAATTTTAGCATATGCCATTCTGCGGCGATATAATATAGGGAGACGATATGGAAGTTAATACAATTGTAGAAAATCTGGAATCCACTGTTGACATGAAATACAAACGGGCTGAGATCGATGAGGCTATAAGCCGAAGGGAAGAAATTGTCCCGTTATTAATAGACATCCTCAAAAAGGTTTTGGAGAAACCAGAAGATGTAATAGACGAATATAATTACATGGGCCACTCCTATGCATTATTACTGCTGGGCCATTTTAAAGAAAAGAGCGCTCATGAACTTATATTGAAGCTGTTCAGCCTTCCTGATGAAAAGTCATCTGATCTGTTCGGAGATATGGTAACTGAAACTTTACCCAATTTACTCCTTAATACCTGCGGAGGTTGTTTTGATGGCATTAAAGAGCTTGCATTGAATACAAATGCATATGAATACTGCCGTGGTTCTGCATTAAAGGCAATGAACTTTGGGGTGGTAGAGGGCTTCATTTCAAGAGAAGAGGTATTATCATTTTTCAAAACCATTCTGGAAAATCGAAAATCAGAACCTTCCTCGTTTTTATTTGATGAACTGGCCTCCTGCATTTGCGATCTTTATCCAGAGGAGTTAATGGATATCATCACAGAATGTTACGAAGATGATTATATCCATCCGGGTTATATAGGTCTTGATTCATTTGAAGAGGCCTTAAAGGCAGGGAAAGAGGAGTGCCTTGAGCGTATTAAAAGGGATATGGAATGCAGGTGCCTTGATGATATACACACTGTAATGTCAGGCTGGGCATGTTTTGAAGAGAATCAAAACAGGGGATTTTATGAAGGGGATTACGATAACGATGATGATTTCGATTACAATTCCAACACAGGGAAACCGCTCCCAAATGCGCACCATAAGAAAAAGGATAAAAACAAAAACAAGATGAGCAAGGCATCTAAAAAGAAAAACAGGAAGAAGAAATAATGAGGCAGTAAAAGGCAAAAGTTCCGCAGGTGAGATAAGAATTGATGCTGACTATGTGATGGCAATGTTCCCCAGACCTGAAGAGGCATTTGAGGATACTGTCCAAAAAAAGTCAAGATTTGGGTCAGGTGATAAATGGTTGTTGGAGTTGATCATGAATGAGCCCACCCTTTTTCCTTTGAGCCTTGAGCTTCCATCTTTGAGCTTTAAGCCTTCAACTTTCCATAAACAAATATTGTTTTACGAATTGTGCAGGGGAGATAACGATGCACCCTTTTCTCAAGTGTATTGGGAAATGTTTTATATTCCCTGTTATAAGCAGAACATTCTCAGAAATGGCTACCTCAATAAAGGGTTTATCTCCTTCATCGGGCAAATCATTTATAACTACGCTGCTTGTAATATAATATGAGTTTTTTGAAAGGTACTCAATAATGTCTTCTCTGTCAGATTCAGTAAAATATTTTAAAAAATAGTCTCGTCTTAAGACATCAATATATTCGGCAAGATTCCGGTCATCTACAACAAGTTGCAATACACCTGACCTTAAAAAATCAATGATCTGTCCTGGTGGACCAGAGGGATTAAGCATTCCAGATATTAGCACATTGGTATCAAGAACGATTTTCATTTTATGCGACTTTTCCTGCTGTCTGAAATAAGAGAAGCTATGTCTGTCTCATCAACTTTATTTATAATAGCCTTTTTTCTGCCCCTTGAAATCGCCTTTGAAAACAATGCCCTTCGTATCTCCCTTAAGGATTCTTCAAGACTGTCAGCGGATATTCCAACCATAAGGGCAAAAGGCTG
>JAFGFM010000065.1 GCA_016931115.1 Deltaproteobacteria bacterium
AACTAAAAAATTCTAAAGGAACACGTGTTGTTCCAATTATTCTCTCTCCTTGTGGTTGGTTAGACGATATTGATTTATCAAAGCTTCGTGTCCTTTCGGCAAGCTTGTGCAGTGCAAAAAAACCGGTAAAAAACTCCACCCACCGGATATTTTTCTAAAGCAATCAGTCCAGATAAACGAGTCAATCGCACTCGGAGGATGGTTTTATTTGGCGGAAGGGACAGCTTCTTTATAATTCCATGGCATCCACTGGCTGGGATTAAGAGATAATAATGAAGAGTGTTTCTGAAGCTGAGTCAGGTAGTCAAATGGGTTTACCTGACAAAGGCTGCATGTATGGATCAGGCTCATGAACAGATCACCCACATAAGCGCCTCGCTCGGTCTTGTAAAACAAGGAGTTTTTTCTGTGCAGGATGGCCTTCTTCAAGGCCCGTTCACATATATTGTTATCCAGTGGAGCGCCCGGTACACGCAGAAAGAGGGTCAGCTCATTCCAGTGCTTTCTCATGTAGTTGATGGACTTTCCCAGACCTGAGTTCGGCTCCACTTTTTTATCCTTTATCATGGAACTGAACCACTCGCTTAACCCATCCATAATAGGCTTGCTGTTCTGCTGATGATAAACCAGCCGTTCATCCGGGGTAAGATTTCTTTCTTTGGTAAGGGCATCATTTTTATATACCTTTTCAAGCTCTCCAAGGACATGAGTGCACTCTTCAGGAAAGTTCCAGACAATATCCACAAAATTCCTTCTACCATGAGTCAGACAGTTGGCGAGGAGTTTGTTGAACTCATCGGAAGTATTTCTGGAAAGGGCATCGCACATCTGTATAGGCGGCCCTATTCCCGGCTTTCTTTTTTCCAGAACATCTTTGAGATTTTCTCCGGCATGTTTTCGCCCGGTAAAGAACAGGGCTATCTTTTGATCTCCCCTGGTGGATACGATACCTGATGAGAACATACCTTTGCGAGGAGAGTCTTTGTTCTCTTTCATCAACTGTAGGGTCTTCATAACAGTATCATCATTATAAACAACATCTCCCTGGGCCGCCTGAAACTGATGTTCAGTAAAGATAGGATGTATTTTTTCTACAACCGATTTCAGTATATCCCATTGGGTTGATGATGGAAGGGGAACTCCAAGACTGGCCTGGAGTTGTTCTAAGCGGTTGAAGGGAAGGCCGCTCCCGTATTTTAAAAGGGCTATCATGGAACCTGATTCAGCATCATATTTTTCTTCTCCGATCCCTGCCGGCGCATTGGCTGTAAAGATTTCTCCGCAAAGATTGCACCTGAGTCTCTGCATTTCAAATACAGTGGCGTGCAGGGGACTATGGCCTGTAATGCGAAGTAATGTTTTAGGGGTCTTTATCTCATATAATTTCCACTTAAGACATTCAGGACATTGGTCTTTGGGTTTCAGGGTATCGTGCTTTATCTCAACCTTATCGGCCCCTTTGTAGGATTCTGCGCCATTCCTGCCATGACCTTTCGGTTTAGGTTTATCCTCTTTGCCGGATTTTTCAGGCGATACACTTTCTTTGGCCTGACCATTCAGCACTTTTTCTGTCTTTTCAGTGCTGCTTCCAAAAATTATTTTTAAAAGACGCCTTATGGAGGTGCTCTTTTCATCAACCGCCTGGCTCAGGATGGAGATAGTCTCAGCCATGGCCTTTATAATCTCGCGATCTTTATCAGAAAGAGTTCCACCTTCAACGCGCTGTATTAAGGCGTCCAGTTCTTTCTGACTGAGATCTATACGTTTGGGCTTAGTCATAATATCCCCACGCAGAGCTTTTTCCTGAAGTCCTTTACCAGGGGATATCCATAAACGTCTTTTATGGATCTGTTCGGCTTTCCGGTATGGTCGTTCTTTCCCCGGCCTGTGGTCTTGCCAAGATATGTCCAGTTAGCTGCTTTATAGCAGGTTCCTTTAAAACCCTGCTCAGTGTCTACAAAGGTCTCCAGGTAATAAACCGGATGCCGGTAAATACTCATCCAGTCTTCAGGCAGCATCTTTGCTATCCGGCTCAATATGTGAGAAGCAAGATATTTAATATTTATCCAGGGCAGGATAAGAAACCGCGTATTATAGGCCATAAGCCCTATATTATTTTGACGGGTATGTTTATCCCATCCGATAAACCTGTCCCTTGCTCCGATATGACGTGGAGCAGATGAGAATGCCAGACAGGCCACAGGTCTTTTATCTGCAAATACAATGTATTTAAGATGCTCTCCTACAGGCTGGCAATAGCCAAGATAATGATATCTGTCCATCAGGGAGTTAAACATCTTTTCTTTACCGCTTCTCCTGATTTGACAGATCTCAAGGGGCAATATCTGCTTCAGTGATGTTGAAAGAGAAGTATCATCAATAGGGATACTATCAGGCATCCTGCGATTCATCAGCGGGTTATTAGGGTTGCGTCTTTTGGCGGGCAGGTTAATATATCCTGCACGATGCAGCTCCAGCATGAACCCCCGGCAGACCATATCTTTAAGGGCACCATTAGGCTGCCTCCAGTTCCATGCCATGCAAAGCCTTACTGACAGGCCCCTCCGGCTGTCATTGGGGTTATCCCTGATCAGCTTGTTGATAAAATCAACCGCCTCAGTGGTGGCAATCCTGCCTCTATATTTGATTTCCAGATCCATGGACAGCAGACATAGCATGAGGATATATGGAACGCAAGCAAAAAAATATCAGACAGGAATTTTTTTCCACAAAGGCGCTGTCTTTGTACTTTCCGGATCACCATTCCAGAGCAGAAGCTGCAACTCGTGAACCAACATTCTAATCGAGTTATTGTCCTTTTTGTTCGGCCACCATAAAAATCGTCCACTCGACAGCCGTTTCTGAAACAGCCAGAATCCCTGACCGTCATAGACCAGCATCTTTATCGCCGTTTTCCCTTTGTTCATGAACACAAACAGGTATCCTGAAAAAGGATCTGATTCCAGAACACTCCTGCATATCCGGGCTAATCCGTCTATGCCTTTCCTGAAATCAGCCGGTTCAACCGCCAATATAATCCTCATATGGGGAGTCAGTTGTATCATTTGCCTTTGGACCAGAATGTTTTTCCAAGCTCCAGAAGGTCGAGATTTGCATGACCTTTGAAGCTCATCCTCATTTTTGACCCGTATGTATCCTCCATCTCTATAATGCATTCAGATGAGGGAAACCCCTTCTGCCAATCAACCTCTATAAAAGCAGCTGGCGATAGTCTATTTCTCTTTGTATATGCTTTTCGTTTCTCCCTGTGCGTTCCCTGACTGCGAGCAGTCTTGCTCAAACAGGATTGCAGAGACGTCGGTATCCTCTTCATCAGATCAGTGTAGTTTAACCTCAATGTTCGTGATATTTGATTGACTGAGTATTGATCACGCAGCCTTACTGCTGCTGACCAGAGATTTTCCGGAATCCGCTCCCGCCGATTCTTCCTCGTTTTACGCCATTGCTCAAACTGATACCTAATGGATTCAAGGGGGGATGGTAATGCAGTTATGTTTTCGTATGACATCGATCAACCTCCTATTGCTTTTCGATCAATGTTACAACCCCCAGAAAATTGGCGCAAACACGCTTGCCGAAAGGACACGAACGGCTTGATACAATCCTTAGACTCAATGGCAGAGAACTGCTTAACCATGCAGGGGATATCAGTCATGAAATGGCCCTGGAAAAATCAGCTCTCGAACTTGAAAAATATAGAAATGAGAAAAAGAAACTGTCATATGAAAGCAGCCTCTCCGAACTGGAGAGGGATATTAAGCAGATAAAACCTGATACAGGAAATGAATAAGCGAAGGCCATCCCGATCAAGCTTCAGCACAGATTTTATCTGTGAAGACTTCGCCAAATGCATAGATTGTAAATCGAATTGACAATCTATGCATATTATTAACCTAAAGGGCAGTTCAGTATAAGGATTAATGACCAATACAGGGTCTGCTTTAAGTGGGAAAAAGAAAACGCCATTGATGTCGAGATTACAGATTATCATAAATAAGGAGTCTTATTATGGATAAAATAAATTACACACCTGTTCATCCTGGTGAAATACTGAAAGATGAGCTTGAGGAAATAGGTCTGTCTCAAACAATGCGGGCAAGACATATCGGGGTACTTCCAAAAACAATCAATGAAATCTGCCGGGGCAAAAGAGGCGTAAGTGCTGAAATGTCTATGAAGCTATCAAAGGCACTTGGGGGCAGCCCTCAATTCTGGTTGAATTTACAGAATGACAGGTCCGGCCTTCCTTTAAGTGTGGCGAATATGGTTCTCTTAACAAAAAGCGGGTCGCCGCTGGCAATAATGGGTGCATGATCCTTTGTTTCAAATGTTATTGTTCGGGTGCTTGTGCCCGCCTCCATGGCTTGTTTATGTACAAGTTCTGTCAGCTTTAGTCTCACGAACTGGTCTGCTGCATCAAGGCTCCTGAATTTAGGTATACCCGATATTCCTTCAATACTAAAATTACCAAGCCCATCATGGAGAATGGACAGTTTCTTATGGACAACCACTTGGCTTGTTATTGCACCAATGGCATTTGCGACATCAGCATCATCAGGGATAATCGCATTTGTCTTTAACTGCTTTACCGCTTTATTAAGAAAAAAATGGATAGGAGCACCAATACCAATTACAGGGTGTTTAAGGTTTATTGCCACCTCGTAATCGGGATGCTGTTTTATTAAAAGGTGATAAATGAGTCTCCTGCATGCGTGGCTTTTATCCAATTCATCAGGGTTAATATCATTCAGCGCATGTTTAAGCAGCTCAATGGAGAGCTGGCGCGCCCCGATATCCATTAGTTGATCAATCAATTCAGGGATGGTCCTCTTAGCTAAAAATGCATAAAGGCCTGCATACCGCTCAGAGGATTTTGCCTCCCATTTTCTAAACCTGCCATCAATATGCAGAAGGTCTGTAAGGGTGAGGCCGCATCTCTGGATCATAAAATTTTCCTCAAGGCGCTGCAAGGGAAGGGTCCATTCGGACAGGACGCCAGAGAGGGGAACAAGTTCATCCATGGAATAGGGCCTTTGATCAAGGAGGGAGATAATCTTTTCTTCCACAGGGTTAAGCGAAATGGATATTGTGTTCCCTGTACGTGCAATAATCTGCATGGTCATGGTGGTGCCGCCATAGCGTTTAATATTATTCTCTACAAAATCAAGGGCAGCCCCTGTGCCCGGATAATAGTATCCGAGCCATGCAACAGGCGCAACCCTCTTTGGACCAATCTTGAATTTACCCTTTTCATAAAGGATCAGGCTGTCTCCGCCAAGGCCAACTGTGCGTATATCCAGCGCCTTAACATGGGTTCTGTGACCTCCTACCATGGAGCCATGTTCATTTAATCTTACAAGCCCCTCTGATATGGCGGCTGTATCGGTGGTTGTTCCACCCATATCCACCACTATGGCATCATCAAGGCCAGTAAGATGCCTCGCCCCTGCCACACTTGCAGCAGGGCCGGAGAGTATGGTTTCAACCGGACGCATCTTTGCCATCTCTGCACTGATCAGGGTTCCATCCCCTTTTACTACAACAACCGGTGCGCTGATATTGTATCCATCCAGAACCTTTTCAAGGTCAATGAGCAGACTCGAAAGCCTCGGGATAATCCTTGCATTAAGCATGGCTGTAACGGCCCTTGTCTGAAAATTGAGGGTGTCAGACAACTCGTGGCCGCATGAGACAAAGAGGCCGGTTTCATCCTGAATGATTTTTTTTACATTAAGCTCATGCTCAGGGTTCACAGAACCAGCATAACCCGATACAGCAAAGGCGGTTACATGATGTTTTTCTATCATCTGTGCTGTAATGGCCTTGACCTCATCAGGGTTTATGGGTGTGATTTCTTTGCCGGAGATCTCAAGCTGCCCCTGTATTATTGCATTGGGGTGGTAGGAGATATTTTTTGTAACATCATGGCCATAGGGCGGCATAAGTACCAGCCCCACCTTCTGCCCCTCATTTTCTACAATGGCATTTGTGGCAAGGGTTGTGGAGAGTGATACCAGCTCTATAAGGGGCAGGAGGTTTCCATCCAGATTTTCAATGGCCTCTTTGATACCGAGTGTAAAATCCCACCTGGTGGTAAGTGCCTTTGCTTTGCAGATGGTAATATTATTATCAAGGTCATAAATCACCGCATCCGTGTATGTCCCGCCAGCATCAATGCCAAGGCCTGTTTTTATATATCCCTTATTTTCCGAAATCTGTTTCATTATTCTCACCTCTTTGAAAATCAATGTATATAAGAGGATATCTCTATTGCCCATTCCTTTACTGCGCTGGGATTAATAAAATCACCCTCTTTCTCTTTTGTGGTCAGTCTGATCACAATTTTCATAAAAAGCCTTGTCAGGAGAGGCAATTTTTCAATAATAAGTCTTCCATTTAAAAAGGCGATGCCCAGCGGATGAATACCTTGTAGATGATGGGCCATTTTATTATGGTAATATGCGAGTGAATGGCTCACATCCATTGATGACGCCTCATTTTTCACAAAGCTTGTTACCTCCAGTGAGGGGTCAATATAACATTGCATCTCAAAGGGAGAATTATTATCTATCCTGGTTAAATAGAGGAGTGTGATATAGATAAAGAGAGGTTTAGCCCTTAACTTATCTCTATTTTTCCTTATGAATTTCCGAATTCTGCTTGTGAAGCCGCCAAATCTTAATGGACTACCGATGATCACAATATCAAAATCATCCAGATCACAATTTTTGGCGATGGACATGATAGTTACAGAACAGGATCTCAAAGATAATTCATCCTTCAATATCTCTGCGATCTCGGCAGTCGACCCTGATACAGTGTCATATAAAATACATACTTTTTTCATAATTTATCCCAGTATAAGGTAAGCAAATCATTTTTTACCTCATAACAATGTAATCTTTTGAAGAAGGTCATCCCAAGCAGGGAGTTACGCATTTCAGCCTCATTTACAGATGCCCTGATGTTTTTTAAGTGAAGCTCTCGAATTTTGAGATCATCGATCTGTATAGAGCTGCCGCGCACATTGCCATTTGCGGTCTCATAGAAGCGGTCATAATGCAGGTCGTTTAAATTAATCCCAAGCCTTGCAGCATCATCAGGTGAAAGCACAACATCGCTTGCGCCTGTGTCAGCAAGAAATATGACCGGGACGCCGTGAACTTCAGCGCGGATATAAAAATGGCCGTCAGATGATACTGGAAAACTGATGGCTCCGGGTTTTTCCTGAATCCCCTTTGAAGGAATAAGTTCTATCATTACCCTGTCCCTGATCCCTGCGAGTTCAAAACGATAACTGTACCCTGTAAGAAAGACAATGAATATTCCGCCCCATATTGAAAGGTACTTGAAATTTTTTCTGATCTTTCCTGATGCAAGCGCAGAGCTGACAATCAGGACTATCACGATCTCATATGCAAGATGGCCCCAGTCTTTTTCTATTGAAAATATATTAAAAATCCTGTTCAGGTATATTATCAGGCAGAGAAGAAAGGCAGAGACTAGAAAAAAGGTGATATTGAATTTCCGGTTATTTCCTGTTTTTTCTCCCGGTACAGGAGAAGCAAGGCCCTTAACATTATCAACCTGTTTGCCGCATTCATGGCAGCATACTGACCTGCTCTTATTCATGATGCCCATCCATGTTTCAGGTGTCACGCTGTTTTTACTGCCGCAATGGGGGCATATCCATGTAACTACTTCAGGTTGCATATTGTTTCCTTAACATTAAAACAGGGTTCATTCCTTTAACGTCACAGTATCCTCATACATTTCAACAGGAATACTACAGTCCGGGCAGATTTCAATCTCTTCCATAAATTCTGCTCCACAAAAAGGGCAGCAGCAACGGGCAATAGAATCATTACTTTGCCGGGTTTTAAAGATATCATCCTGTTTTATGCCTGCTTTTTCAAGAAGAGAAAGATATATTTTTTCTTTGTAAAGCAGGAAAGAGTCAAGGCTGCTTTCATGTATCTTTTCTTTTGAATATCTTATTCGTTTAATTTCCTTTATCAGGATATCTTTAAAGGCATCAGGTGACAATAAACAGGATGCTGGGATCAGCCAATCGAGATTAAGAGCCATATCTTTTGTGATCAGGTGCATGGCGTGTATTGTGCTTATAGGAGAAAATATCATAGATAAAGTGAAAAGGATATTTTTCTCACGTGGATTGCCTGTTTTTCTGTGTGCATAACATGATATCCCCACAATAAGTACAAAACATGAAGCGAGGATGATTACAAGGGCATTGAATTTTAGTGGAAAATCTGAATATAAAAAGCCAGGCAATATTAAAAAAGTATAGATGAATAAAACTGCACCCAGATATTGAATTTCCAGAAATAGAAAGCGGTTTTTTGAAATGATATGATTCACGGGTTCTGGATTTTCATATAATTCATTAATAATTTGTTCCCCTGGTCCTTTCGGGTTCTTTTTCAGGTCATTAATCTTTTTTCTGAAGAAATCAGCCGCATGGAATGTATTAAAGGGCAGCTTCCTATTTCCATTCAAAATAAGATTGCTGCCATCGCATTCGGTTTTCTCTATATCTTTATAGGAAATCCAATCAAAATATTTCTGTTCGTACAAATCATGCTCTTCCAGGTTATCTTTGTTCCAAAGGCAGATTCCATCTTTTGTTAAATAAAAGGGGAAATTGACAGCATTGAAGAGCATACAGAATGGAGAGATGCCGATAAACCTAATACCTTTTCTTTTAAGTTTATATTTTCCGCCAAAATGGGACTGGAATATTATCTGGAAACCTTTAACATTGACGAAACAGTCAAACAGGTAAAAAAATACAATATAAGGAAAGATAATCTGTAAAAAATATATCATGAGAAAATACCAAAAAAGATCCGGCACATTCTTTTTCAGGTCATTAGCCGGATCTTATTATATCAATTATCGGGCCTACTCACTCTTTCCAAAGAGTCTCTTTATCTTTTTCCAGAACCCTCCAACAAAAGCAGCAATTGCAAGGAAGATCACCTTGCTGAATTTTGCGATCACCTTGAAAAATCCCAGCTTTGCAGCTGCACCACCCGCAACCAGGGCAGCCAGGCCATAGCCAGCAAGTTTGTCCCCCTGCCTGTAGGAGGCATAATCTTCCCCTGATTTGAATGTGAATTCACTTAACTGTGCTTGATAAGCCGGCAGCACCTCCTGAAACATGGGTGGATCAACAACAAGGGTAACCTGCATAACACCCCGCCTGCCAAGCAGCCGTGTATTGTGATTGAGAAAGCCTTCTCCATTACTGTCTACCCCTTTGATTGCCCATTCAAGGTTATGTGTCTTTTCGTCATAATAGGGCGGAACTTCCCATCCCTGTAATGTAAGAGTGGGATAGCCTTTTTCCATTCTGATTTTATTTCCCGCCTCTGTCCCGTTCTGTATTGTTTTCAGGATGGCATCTGCGTCAAGGGAATTTTTCTCGTCATCCTTAATATAACCAACATCATCGAATTCAAATATTACAAACCATTCAAGAGTTTGCGGGCCCAGAAATCCGACCTCCCTTTCTGAAACAGTGTTACCCATTGCCTCCATAAGGATTCGTGTATCTGACCCGTCTGCAAAAAGAAAACCTTCGGGTACTGTTATCTCGGCCCATTCATCTATTTTCGCAGTAGAAGGTCCCTCCAGCCATTTGACCTTTTCGAAAATGCTGTCTTCGCTATTTTCCTGGGCTAAACCTGTGGTGCATGTCTGGAGCATGAAAAAAACAGATAAAATTGTAAGACGATAAATTAAGTTGAAGAAATTATGCCGCATATGAATACTCCTGTGGTTAAAGAGTTCAAAACCAAAAAGTAATTATAACGATAGCTGATAATAGCGGGTTTTAAGGCATAAACACTTATAATACCTGCTTTACATCACAAATTTTGGGTAAAAAATAAAAACATATTCAGATAGCTGGATTAAGATCGACAAAAAAGGCAATATAATAAATAGATTTTACAACTGCCTGAACTTTTTACTTATTGCAGCCAGAAAAACTTTTCCGATATCTAATCTGTGTCCCACAGTAAAAACCTATCCCTTGACCACCTGAGATATTTCAACAGTTCCCAGTTTGCCTCGTCCGGGTCGAACTGTGTGCTGTCAAAATTAGCCCCATACCATTCTGCAAAGGAATTATGTGCCTCATGGAACGGGTCTTTCATTGCCCTGCAGAACTCTTCATATCCTTCTGAGCCCCCTACCTCTTCCGGGGGGCAGGCCCCTTTCCCCTCAAGGCAATAAACGGGTAAGAGCAGGTCCCGGTCACTGAAATTGCTCTCTTCAAGTATAATTTCATGTTCCCATGAGTCACCAAAATCGTACAGGTAACTAATTATAGTCCCCTTTCTTTTAACAAGGTCGCCAATCCTGTACTTCCCGCATGGAAGACCATCTTCCTCTGATTCAGGGTATTCAGAATAATGCTGTTTTGAGATGGTAAACTCGTGCGGATGGCTGTCGGCCCATCCCATGACAATCTGTATCACATCGTGAAAGCGGTCAAGAGGGATATCGGATGGAACAGCGAAACGACGCCATATCTCCGGAACTATACCTGAAAGGCTGACCCTGAATAGATAGAGTTTTTTTTCCATGATTAACTCCTTTGTATGATATAAAGATTGTATAACGCTGTTTTGATCTATTATGATAAATAATATTTAACTGATATATCTGTATTGAATAAAAAAAGAAAGAGGGAAAACATGGAAAAAATAGTGCTTGGCAGCACAGGGCTTGAGGTGACAAGGCTTGGATTCGGCGGTATACCCATTCAGCGTGTAAGTGAAACACAGGCAGTGGATGCGGTGTTGCATGCCATAAATAAAGGGATAGATTTTTTTGACACCTCCCGCATGTATTCCACAAGCGAGGCACGCATAGGCAAGGCCTTGAAACAGACAGAAAAAAAGGTGATTATTGCAACCAAGTCCATGAACCGGTTTGCGGACGGCATACAGAAGGACATAGAGGTAAGCCTGAAAAACCTTCAGGTGGACTACATTGATATCTACCAGTGCCACGCAGTAAGCTCTAATGACGAGTATGAAAGGGTAACAAGACCGGGTGGCGCACTTGAGGGTTTAAGAAAGGCAAAGGAGCAGGGGTTGATTGGCCACATTGGGGTTACAAGCCACAGCCTTGACCTCCTTGAAAAGATCATTGATGATGGCTATTTTGAGACCATCATGGTCTGTTTAAGCTTCCTTGAACCGGCAGCAAAAGAGAGGATTGTGCCAAAGGCAAAGGATAAGGGCATAGGTATCCTCGCCATGAAGCCATTTTCAGGCGGTGTTATAGAGGCTCCGGAGGTTGCACTTAAATGGGTGTTGTCCATACCTGAGATACTTGTACTGGCAGGAGTAGAGGATAAGAAACTTATTGACCAGAACTGGCATATATTTGAGGGTAGATATGAACTCTCTAAAGAAGAGCAGGAGAGGCTTGAGGCCATAACAAAGGAGTATGATAAAAAATTCTGCCGCCGCTGTGACTATTGCCTGCCATGCACAGCGGGTATACACATACAGATGGTGCTGGGGATGAAATCCTTTGTAAAGAGGCTAGGGCCGCAGGCCCTGAAAAATATGCTGATTTTATCATTAATGAAAAAGGCCGCAGAATGCACAGAATGCGGTGAGTGCATGACAAGGTGTCCATATTCATTACCCATTCCGGATATGATTAAGGAAAACCTTGCGTGGGTTGAGGAATATAAAAAGAATCTTTAATGCCAGACCTGGGTTAGGCAATATTATTATGAAAGCACATGTTAATAAAATATTATTACTCAACTTCCTGTTTATAATACCCCTTTTGTTTGTATCATGCGGTAAAAATGAACAGGAGTCCTATACGCTGAAACCAATTAATCTCGATTATACAGTGCTTGCCTCCTGTACTGTGAGTGAACCTGAGCCATATAAGGTTAAGGCAAAGGCAGGGGGAGATATCATCAAGCTTAATGTTACAGAGGGCACAAGGGTTGAAAAGGGTGAAATACTCGCCCTGATCGATGATTACAGGGAATACAGAAACCTTACCATAAGTAAAAACAAATTAGCTTCAATTCTGCTGCAGATAGAAGACTCAAAGAAAAATGAACTGCCCAGGTTGCATGAGCAGCTTAAAAAGGATGCTGCAACACTGAACAATTCGGAACGCTATCTGAACAGGCTGAAAAAACTTTCAGAGGCAGGGGGTGTTTCTGATGTGGAACTGGATGGGGCTATCGAGGGTTATAAACAGGCCCTTTCAAAATATAACCAGACGAAAATTGAGATAGATACCTTCAGCACTTCTGGGGTGCTTGCAAATCTTGAAACAGAACAGCGTGTTTTATCCGAACAGATTAAACTATCGGAAAAGGCCATTGATGATAAAGAGATAAAGGCCCCTTACAGGGGGATAATCACGGATGTATATTTTACTGCCGGAGAAACAATACATGATAACTCGGAACTTTTGAGTATCATAGAGGATAGAGAATGGGAGATAGAGGCAAACATAGACCAGCGGGATATGCCCTTTGTCAAAGACAACCAGGATGCATTTATTGTACTGGACGCCTATCCTTCTGTTAAGATCGCGGCAAAGGTCTTTTTTGTCTGCCTTGACGTTGATGTCTCAAGGGGAAGCTGCCTTATAAAATTAAAGGTCATGGATAAACATGATTTTATCAGGTACGGCATGACAGGAAATGTTGAGATAATTGCAGACAGGTTTACCAGTGTGCTTGCAGCCCCTTCAAAATATCTCAGGCGTGCGGATGGAGCCGGATATGTCTATATAAAGGGAAAAGAGGGTATAAAGCCGGTTAAAACAGGCTTCCGGGAGGTCGGTGAGAAGTGGGTAATCATTGAAGGTCTGCCGGAAAACACCACATTATATGATCCGCTTGAATAGCCTATGAAAATAAACAACTATGAAATCATGATTGCATGGCGGTTTCTAATTAAAGGGAGGCTTCAGACCCTTTTTATTATACTTGGTATTGCCATGGGCGTTGCCGTGCAGTTTTTTTTATCCTCCCTCATAGGCGGGCTGCAGAAGAGCATCATTGAAAGGACTGTCGGCTCTGCCCCGCACCTTATAATATCCCCTGAAGACAGAAAGCCTGCCCCCATTGATACCGGCTCAGGCTCGGTTAAAGAATTTCGGAAGGCGGCCATTGAAGAAAGGCCTGAGATATTTTCATGGCAGCAATATGTGCTTGAGCTAAAAAAGGATAAAAGGTTCTCCTATATATCACCAGTTGCAAACGGGAACGGTTTTGTGCTTGAGGGGAGCACAGTGCATCCTGTGCGTGTAAAGGGGCTTTATGAGCCTGATGGGCCTGGCATCTACAGGATTAAGCAGAAGCTTATAGCTGGCAAAGAGAGGTTTTCCGGTGAAACAGCCCTTGTTGCAAAGGAGCTTGCTGATAAGCTCGCCCTTGTAATTGGTGACAAGTTTATCCTGAGGAATGACAGGGGAGAGAATGTCTCCCTTATTGCAGGGGGGATCTTTGATCTGGGCACAGCAACAGGAAGCAGCCTTGTTGTGCTTTCACTTGACAGGGTAAGGGCCTTTTTCAGTATTGACGGGGTCTCTGCGATTGAGGCACAGGTGAAGGATGTCTTTGAGGCAGAGGCTGTAGCGCAGAGATATTCACGTTATTTTACAAGGGTAAAGATAGAATCGTGGCAGAAGACAAATAAAGAGATGCTGGCTGCCCTTTCATCCCAGAGTTCATCATCCTATACCATACAGTTTTTTGTTCTTTTTTCCATATCCCTTGGCATAGCGAGCGTGCTTGCCATATCTGCTGTGCAGAAATCAAGGCAGCTTGGGATACTTAAGGCAATGGGCGCTACTGACATAAGCTCTGCAAAGATATTTGTTGTACAGGGTTTTATACTGGGGGCAGCAGGGTCTGTTACTGGGATTGGTATAGGATATGGCATATCGACACTTTTTATTAAGGCCATGGGTGATATGATAGCCTTTGGCCTTGAGATAAAGACCCTCTATATTGTACTTCCTGTTGTTCTTGCGATTATCGCCTCTACTCTGGCCTCTGCCATACCTGCAAGCCGCGCATCAAGGTTATCGCCAATTGAGGTGATACGTAATGGCTGATACCATGATAAGGGTGAAGAGACTTAACAAGGTGTATGGCACAGCAATCAAAACCCATGTGCTGTTTGATATAGACCTTGAAATAGAGAGGAACTCCTTTACTGCCATGATCGGCCCATCCGGTTCCGGAAAAAGCACACTTCTAAACTGCCTTGGCCTGATCGACCCGCCTACCTCCGGAGAAATCGTGATAGAGGGGCACTCCTTTTCAGATATAAACGTTAACAAACTTGCATCATTCAGAAACGAGAACATAGGGTTTGTGTTCCAGTTCCATCATCTGCTGCCGGAGTTTACAGTATTTGAAAATATTCTGATGCCCCACTGGATAAAAAGCGGGCGTCCTGGCCCTGCCCTGATAGAAGAGGCTAACAGGTTGATAGACCGTGTTGGCCTGACCGATATAAAGGATAAATATGTAACGCAGATATCAGGGGGGCAGCAGCAGCGGGTTTCTATTGCAAGGGCGCTTATCAACAGGCCAAAGGTGATATTTGCTGATGAACCCACAGGCAACCTGGACAGGGAGACCGGCACAAAGGTGCTGGATCTTTTAAGAGAGATCAACAGGGAAAACAATACCACCCTTGTAATGGTGACTCACGACAGGGAGGTGGCTATAAGGTCAGACCGTATAATAGAACTTGTTGATGGAAGAATATGCAGGTCAATTGATGTGAGAACATCAGGAAAAGAGTCCGCAGTGGAGATGCTTGAAAACAGGTCATGTGTACTCACTGATTCAGACTAGTGTCGTGTCATGCATCAACTGTCATCTCGACTGTAAGGAGAGATCTTGTTTTTAAAAGAATATAAAGATTTCTCCCCGAGCCTATCCTGCAAATGCTTTTTCTCGGATTTCATCAATAGTCATTCCCATACTGGGTAAAGCACCTTTAAAATCAAAGATAGTTTTAACTCTTCGAAAAATAACCTGTTCAGCATCAACATCCATTAGCAAAGTATCACCAACCTGGATATGCAGTTTTTGGCGAACTTCTTTAGGCAGGATAATCTGCCCTTTTGGGAGAACTTTTACTGAAAACATTTTTTGTTTCTCCTGTTTTAAGTATTCCTGTCAGGTTAGCATTGTCGGAATATTTATGTTTGTCAAGCCATCAGCAGTGGAATCCTACTGCAACTTTCTTTCTTCATGGGCTTGACTCTCTTCGTTACTTCCTGGGTCTGGTGAAGAGTGTGGTTAAAAGCCGATTTTGCCCGCTATTTACCGACTGTGTATTTTTGATAACCAGTTATTAATAAAGGGGAATTTTGTTTTAATTTTTATATTTACAAGTTTTGCCACCGTTGGCATTTTTTGTAAATAGAGATTTTTCAACCCGGATTTTTGTTTTCGATACTGCTATTTGGGGATTTTGCCAATGCTGGCATTTTCCCCAAATACGAAAACTGCGCCCTTATTTGTACTATCTTTTTAAAGGCCGCACCCAAAATTTCAAATCTCATTTGAATTGATATTTTGAGGTACGACCCCTATTTCCATTGTTTTCATCGATCATTTTAAACGCTCAGGAATAGGACTCATTATTGTAATATGGACCAATTTATCATTATTAATGTCCCAACTAAAATGGTATCCAGTATCTGCGATGTCAAACCTTGCCCATTTAACTATCCTACCATCTTCTTCTACCCCTTTCTCATTTATTCTCATCGGTTCAACTAATAGTTTCGCTTCAACTTGTTTCATATCATCTGGTAAGCGTCTGAGCAACCCATCTTTTTAAAGGTTTTAATATTGGATAATATACGAAGCAATGGGGAAACCATTACCTATGCTCTT
>JAFGFM010000066.1 GCA_016931115.1 Deltaproteobacteria bacterium
AAGAGCATAGGTAATGGTTTCCCCATTGCTTCGTATATTATCCAATATTAAAACCTTTAAAAAGATGGGTTGCTCAGACGCTTACCACAAAGTCACAAAGCCCACAAAGTTAAGAAACAAAATAATATTATGTGAAAATCATTTGTTTTCTTAGTGTTCTTTGCGCCTCTGTGTGAGATATTGCTTTAGGCTTTTGCTTTTCGCCTTAGCTTGACGACAATGCGCGAAGGCGGAAATCTATTTGTTTTTATTTTCAAATAAATAAAGTGGATCCCCGCTGAAGTTTATCCCGTACTGGATACGGGGCGGGGATGACGATTAAGTCGAGATACCTGTGCGGTTTTCTTAAGTCAACATTAGGTTTTATACCCCACCGGAATAGAGGTGGCATGTGAAATGCCACCCTGTATTTCTAGTGCCGGATGAAAAATTAATGGGCTAATCAGATATTTTTCCCAAAGCTTTTTACACGCCTTTTTAATAGAACCATCATTATAATAGGAACTGCGCAGAGGGTTGATGCAAGAATCAGGGAGGATGTAAAATCTCCAGTCTCAATTCCATTTGCATTAATCATCAAAGAGAGTTCACTGAATATTATTGATGATGCGGCTATACCGACCATAACAAGCCCGTAATTGGCCCCTGAATACCTTGCGCCGAATAGCTCTGTACTGATTACTGGATTAACCCCTGAAATGCCGCCATAGGAAAATGCTATAAAAAAGACCGCTGCAATATACCATAGACCTGTAGCGTAAATCATAAGGATAGTGGCAAAGGCAGAAATCAGTGTGCAGGCTATTATTGTTGTTGTTCTGCCTATTTTATCGGAAACAGAAGGAGCAAACAATCGTCCTGAGGCATTGGCAACACCGGAAAACATGATTGCGGCAAGAGCCATGATTGTGGACATGCCACGCGCCATGGCGATAGTCTTTATAAATGGAATTATAATATAATATGCGGCTGAACTGGTAAAAAGCGCAATTAATATATAGTAATAAGATGGCGATTTCAGCATCTGGCCTGGTTTAAATTGCTTGATATGCTCAGGTGCAACAACCTTTGTAAGTTCAGCATAATAATATTCTTTGCTGGGATTTTTGATAAAAAAACAGGCGATCATTGTAATTACAAAAAATATAATTGAAAGCGTTCTAAAGGCATATGGCACACCTCCTGATGAAAGAAGCATTTCAGCTATCGGGGTGAAAATTACAGTTGCCAGACCAAAAGAGCCGACACATAAACCTGTTGCCAGACCTACCCTGGCTGCATACCATTTTTGCACAACTGAAAGGACTGTTGAAAATACCAGTCCGCAGCCAAGGCCTGAAAAACCGCTGTATGTGATGTATATAAGCCAGTAGTGTTTTGGAGTGAGTATGGAGGTTAAATAAAAACCGAGGCAGAACAATATTGCGCCTGTTGTTGCCACAACCCTTGGGTGAATCTTTTCCTGGACCAGACCGCTTAATATTGTTCCTGCAACAAAAATGGAGATCATAAATGCGGATGTCATTGCCACCTGGGCTGGGTCCCAGCCATAATATTTTACGACATAGGGCTGGAATACGCCCCACATATAAAGTATGCCTGCACAAAGCTGGCACGAAATTGCTGCGAGTAAAGCTAAAAAACCTGATTTTTTCAAAGCTAATATCCTTTCAATAAAAATAATAATTCCCTGTACATAACCTCAAGTACCCTGCGTCAACGATAGTAAGAGGGGAGTGGTATAAAGGCGATCAGGGCCAAAATGACAGTAATTGAGACCGCCTTGAACATGGTGGAGTAATTATACATAACATATAGAATTTTGCCATATCATTATTTGAAAATAAAATGATAATGCACATTTTTATGACAAGCCTAAAATTATATTAAAAAAAGCTTGACAGCCTATTACACTTAAAATAGTATCTACTACAAAGATAGTAGAAAAAACATTGGAGGTAGTAGCAATATGAAATCGCCGAAGTTAAGCAAGCTGGAACTCAAGGTAATGGAAGCCCTGTGGAATAATGGAGCAACCTCAATAAGGGAGATTCAGGAGACATTTCCTGAAAATGAAAGACCCGCATACACCACTGTCCAGACTACTGTTTATCGTCTGGAAAACAAAAAAGTGGTTCACAGGACTAAAAAAATCGGTAATGCCCATATCTTTGATGCCTCAATCACAAGAAATACAGCCAATGGTAAACTCATAGATAACCTCCTCGGTCTTTTTGGCGGAAGCGTGCAGCCGGTAATGTCTCATCTTATTGAAACCGGTAAGCTTACTATGGAAGACCTGGAAGAGGCAAAGAAGACACTAAAAAAACTGTCTGCAAAGGAGAATTAGCAATGTCTATCACTGATCTCTTTTTATTTGGTAATACCTTCTGGATTGGTCTGGCAAACCATCTATGGCAGTCAACCATTTTTGCAATAGTTGCATGGTTGATTACCTTATTCCTGAAAAAAAATCGTGCCCGTATCCGCTACTGGGTCTGGTTTTCTGTCTCCATAAAGTTTCTGATACCATTTTCCCTTATAGGAAGCCTTGGAAGTATAATAGCCCCTGAGTGGATGAAGTCGAATGTTCAGATTCCTCCTGAATGGAGTGTGATTCATACTATAAATCAGCCGTTAAATCCTCCGGATCTGAGAGTGATTTCCTCTGGTACAGGTACAAAAGATAAGATGCCCCCATTAGATATTGTAGATGCGTCATCTTCATCAGACAGGATACCAATTATAATAATATCCATATGGATATGCGGTTCCTTTGCATTGCTTTTAAGCTGGCGCAAACGGGATATGCAGGTTTCCAGGATGGCACGTAAGGCAGAGCCGGTTGATAATTATCGAATTGAAGCTTTCCTCAGGATGAAACAGAGACACCGCATATCGAACGCTGTTCACCTTGCATATTCCGATGATTTGATGGAACCCGGTGTTTACGGCATTTTACGCCCCGTATTGCTGCTGCCCTCAGGAATTATGAAACACATTAATGACTCTGAACTTGAAACCATTTTTTTACATGAATTCGAGCATATCCGCTGCAAAGATAATCTAATATCCTTGATACACATGCTTGTTCAGTCACTGTTCTGGTTCCATCCGATTGTGTGGTGGACAGGTTCACGACTTGTTTTTGAACGTGAACTTGCCTGCGATGAAGCGGTATTGGAGGCGGTTAAAAATCCACGTGTATATGCAGAGGGCATTATTAAGGTCTGTGAAAATTATTTCAAATCTCCAATGGTATGTGTCTCGGGTGTTATCGGATCAAACTTAAAAAAACGTATGGAGGGCATTATGAAAAATCAAATCGGTTACAAGCTTGGTATTTTTAAAAAACTTTTTCTATCAGCAGCAGGATTATCAATTCTGTGTGTACCTCTATTAACAGGGATAATAAATACTACTCCCAGTCAGGCCTATTCCTCTAACGTTGATCAGGATAAGGTATATGCTGATGAACAGAGGTCTGATACAAATAATATCTCCGGGAAATCAGAAAAGATTAGCAGGTGGTCTGAAACAATCAATGGGAATAATAATAAAAATATATCAGTAAATAATGAATCTTTTTATATGTCTGAAAAGGGGCAGAAGTATAATCAGGAAAAGGATACAGGTTTTGAGACGAATAAGAAACCGGGCAACTTCAAGGTAAGCTCCGATGAAGCGAAAACGCCTCTACCTGAATCCTTTAAGATAGCCCGGAATAATAATATTGTGCTGGCTCAAAATGTATCCCCTGAAAAATCATCTGCGGGTTCAGCAGAATACATCTCAAAGGGTGTTTCCTCTTTGAAACAGGGGAAGGTTGAAGATGCCATCACTCAATTTAACAGGGCCATAGATATTGACCCTGGAAAGGCTGTTGCCTATGCTGCGCGCGGCAGTGCATATTTCAGGCTTGAGAAGCTTGATAATGCTATTTCTGACTATAACAAGGCAATAGAGATAAATCCGGATCTTGAAGTCGCATACCAGGGCCGTGGCAGTGTATATTATCGCCAGGGGCAGTTTGATAATGCCATTTCTGATTACACGAGGGTCATAAAGATAAACCCGGGTCTTGTAAATGCCTATATAGACCGTGGAAATATTTATCAGGAGCAGGGCAGGTTTGATGAAGCAATATCCGATTTCAGCAAGGTTTTGGAAATGAAGCCTGGAGAAGCTATTACATATTACTTGAGAGGAAACGCATATTATCAGAAGAATCAGTTTGATAATGCCATTTCCGATTACAGTAAAGTTGTAGAATTTGATCCAAAGTTTGCAGTTGCCTACCAGAACCGTGGTACTACATATCAATTTAAAGGTGAATATCAAAAGGCCATCTCGGACTATGATAAGGCTATAGAGCTTATGCCCGATAATCCTTTATCCTACGCATCCAGGGGAAATGCCTATTTTATGTTGGACAGACTCCATAATGCCTCCTATGACTACAACAAGGCCGTTGAACTTGATCCGGAAATGGGTAATGTACAGGATGCAAAAAAAATAGAATGCCGTAGAAAAGCCTTTGTAGGATCAAAATTTGAAGAGAATTTTTGCCTGACAAAATGGCAGTGGGATGAGAATAAGAAGTTCAGTATGCCAAATAATAAATTTATAACCCAGGAGGAGATATTCAATAATTATGAAGCAGGGGTATCTTTTGGGCAATATTAACCGGGTTATCGTTCCTATAAAACAGGACTAATAAAAGGAGGGACAATTATGAATCTGAGAAATAATATGATATTACTCTTAGTAGTCTCTTGGTTTTTATGTGCAGGTATTTACGCGGAGGAAACCATTAAAGATGCATCCACTAACAGTGATCTGACAGAATATGTATTACCTCAAATTACTGTAATTGGAGATACCTCAATGGGCTCTTTGGAAAGGGATGTGATAGAGGCACAGGAGCTTAAATTTGAAGTTTTTAATAATCTGAACAGTACGAGGGATTTTGATATCACATGCAGATGGCGTGAATTGCAGAATTCAAGAATCAAAAAATGGGTTTGTGATGTGGGCTACCTCAGAGAAGCAAGATATGATGCCATACGAGATTGGATAGAAAAAGGCATACCGATACCCTCTGATGGGGCGCTTCTTGTACAATATGCCGATAAAGGCAGGGCATTAAACAGAGAAATGAATGCATTAGCCACCCAATACCCTGAAATGGCGTTAGCTATTGTAAATGCCCATGAGCTGGAACAGCTTTATAATGAAGAGGTCGCAAAACGATATAAAGACAGCATATTTGTTGGAGACCCGCCAAAGCCTGATTTAAAATTAAATAAAATTGACATCTGGGAAGCAGCATTCCAGGATCATAAGAAAGGACTTATGTCAGATGAAGCATGGGCACGCTGGGACACTATGTACAGAAAGATATTCAAATTACCCTCTTACCAGAACCTGTGGACATCAGTAA
>JAFGFM010000006.1 GCA_016931115.1 Deltaproteobacteria bacterium
ATAGCAATGGAGAAGGAACTTCGCTTTGCTATTCGTGAAGGCGGTCGTACAGTAGGCGCTGGCGTTATCAGCGAAATCATCGAATAGCGGTTTAATCTACCTGGATGTTTTATCAAGGGAGAAGAAATAAATGAGAGACATAATTACACTTTCCTGTGAGCAGTGCAAAAACAGGAATTATACGACAACAAAAAATAAAAAAAAGACGCCTGATAAGCTGAGTTTTAAAAAATACTGTGCGTTTTGCAGGTCTCATACAATCCATAAGGAGACAAAATAGTATTAATGGCATTTAGATAGCCTGTGACAAGTAATGGAGGGTCTGTTTTTTGTTACTTTAAATAACAGCTGACATTCTTGTTTCAGATAAAGGATGCAGGCCAGTAGCTCTAACGGCTAGAGCACCGGACTCCAAATCCGGGTGATGGGGGTTCGAATCCCTCCTGGCCTGCCATTAATATTTTGAGGCAAAGGCATTTATTAAATGAAGGTGGATTAGTTAAACTAATCAAAATGTAAATATACAATAAAAGAAAATAAAATGGCCGATCAAAATTCGAAATCAGTTACTTCTACCGATGATAATACAAAGGTAAAAAAAAGGAACCAGCAGATGCCTGAAAAAAGGGACTCAGACATTAAGACAAAAAAACAGGCAGAAAAGACAAATATTATCAAGGTCACAAGCCAGTTTTTAAAAGACGCAAAAACCGAATTTAAAAAGGTTAAATGGCCTACAAGGAAAGAACTGATAGCCTCAACAACAATAGTGATAATTCTTGTTATAATTGCGGCACTATATCTTAGTCTGGTGGATTTTGGCCTGATGAGCGTTATAAATAAAATAGTAGGTTAATTTCAGAGAAATAATATGAACGAAGAAAAAAATGTTGGTTTAAAATGGTACATTGTTCATACCTATTCAGGATTCGAGAATAAAGTTAAATTGAATCTTGAGGAAAGGGTAAAGGCTCTGAAACAGGATAGCTATTTCGGAAAGGTCCTTGTGCCGACAGAACAGGTTGTCGAGTTAAAAAAAGGTCAGAAAAAGACATCCTCAAGGAAGTTTTATCCCGGCTATATTATGGTACAGATGGTGCTTAACAAGGATACCTGGCACACAGTCAGAAATACAGCAAAGGTGACAGGTTTTCTTGGTGGCGGAAGTGAACCATACCCTGTCCCGGACAGTGAAGCTGAAAGGATCATCCTCCAGATGGAGGAGGGTATTACAAAACCCAAACCGAGATATTCTTTTGAGGAAGGTGATGAAATTAGGGTAGTAGATGGACCTTTTAGCAATTTTCAGGGAACGGTAGAAGAAGTCAAACCGGATAAGGAAAAGCTGAGGGTATTAATAACAATATTCGGGCGTGCAACCCCGGTTGAATTGGATTTTATACAAGTTAATAAGATATAAGAGGATTCTAATGGCCAAGAAAATTATAGGAAGCGTAAAACTGCAGGTTAAAGGAGGTCAGGCAAACCCCTCTCCTCCTATCGGCCCCGCTCTTGGGCAGCATGGTGTGAATATAGCTGAATTCTGTAAGGCATTTAATGCCAGGACACAGGATAAAATGGGAACAGTCATTCCTGTAATAATCACAATTTACGCTGACAGGACATTCTCGTTCATCACCAAAACCCCGCCGGCATCAGTGTTGCTGAAGCAGGCAGCAAAGATTGCCAAGGGCTCCGGGGTTCCGAACAGAGAAAAGGTTGGCGAAGTTACACAAAAACAGGTTGAAGAGATTGCCAAAACAAAGTTTGAAGATTTAAACGCATATAATATGGCAGGTGCGGTAAAAATTATTGAAGGTACTGCCAGAAGCATGGGGCTTAAGGTAACTCAATAGTTATTGATGATTTTTTATCAATTAAAATTTGAAAGTCAGAGAGAAATAAAATGCCTATAAGAGGAAAAAAATATAAATCGGTAGTAGTAAACATAGACAAACTTAACAGATATAACTTTTCCGACGCCATTAAGCTTATGCTCGATTGTCACGTCGCTAAATTTGATGAGACAGTGGATATTGCAGTGAGATTGAGTGTTGATCCAAGACATGCAGATCAGATGGTTAGAGGAACTGTAGCCCTTCCACATGGAGTTGGAAAGACCGTGAGAGTACTCGTCTTTGCAAAAGGTGAAAAGGAAAAAGAGGCCCTTGATGCGGGCGCCGATTATGCAGGATCAGATGAGTATGTAGAAAAGATACAGGGTGGATGGCTTGAATTCGATAAGACTATTGCGACTCCTGATATAATGGGCACGGTAAGCAAGCTTGGACGTGTTCTTGGTCCAAGAGGTATGATGCCAAATGCCAAGCTTGGAACTGTTACCTTTGATGTGGGTAAGGCTGTTCAGGAGATTAAGGCCGGTAAAATAGAATTCAAGGTGGAAAAGGCCGGTATTGTTCATGCTCCGATGGGAAAAGTTTCATTTGGACCTGAAAAAATTACTGATAACGTAAGCGCTTTTATGGATACTATCCTCAGACTCAAACCCCCAGCAAGTAAAGGTACTTATCTAAAAAGTATTGCCATATCAACAACAATGGGACCTGGCATAAAAATAGATCCACTTTTCACAAAGGAGTTATTCAACCAGCAATAGCTTTATATTATGAGCAAAAGATGAATAAAAATTAGAGTCATTTACTCAAGAAAATTTCACGGGGACTTTTACCACATGAAATGAACATGAGTATGAATGATTATATAGTCAAAGACAGCGGGTGCAGTAAAAATGCTTAAAATTGCCTGCTCAGACTATGCTATTGGCTTCTCTCCTAACAGCATACCCCTGTTTTTGACCAACTATTAATGTCAGGACAGGAGGAGGTGATAATACTTGGATAAGGATAAGAAAAAGGTTTTCATCGATGAGATGAAAGGAAGGCTTCAAAAGGCCAAGGCAACATTTGTTGTCGATTATCAGGGTCTCGACGTAGGATCAATGGACAAGATCAGAAATGAACTCAGAAAGATCGATGCCGAATTTTACGTTGTAAAGAACAGGCTTATAAAAATTGCAAGCAAGGGCACCGGGTCAGAATCAATCGCTGATAAATTTGTAGGGCCATGCGCTGTAGCCATTAGCTACTCAGACGTTGTTGCACCGGCAAAGGTTCTTGTTGACATGACCAGAGAGCTCAACAAGCTGGATCTGAAGGTTGGACAGATATCCGGGAAAATGATGGATCTGGATGGCGTTAAAAGGCTTGCAAAACTCCCGGGCAGGGAGCAGCTTCTGGCTCTGGTTCTGTCTGCAATGCAGGCTGTACCAACTTCATTTGTAAGGGTTACAAATGGTGTTCTTGTTAACCTGATGAATGCATTGAAGGCAATCGAAACCGCTAAAGCTGAAGGCAAGCAGGTTCCGCAAACAAACTAAAATAATTAATAACTATTAGGAGGATATATATATAATGGCCAATATCACAAAGAATGATGTAGTAGATTTTATTGCAAATATGACAGTTCTTGAACTTTCTGAATTCGTAAAAGAACTTGAAGAAAAATTTGGTGTCAGCGCTGCTGCCCCTGTGGCAATGGTAGCCGCTGCTCCCGTAGAGCAGGCCGCTGCTGCTGTTGAACAGACAGAGTTTAACGTAATCCTGACAGCAACAGGCGATCAGAAGATACAGGTTATCAAGGAAGTCCGCGCTATCACCGGATTGGGTCTCAAGGAAGCCAAAGCACTTGTTGACGGAGTTCCCGCCCCTGTTAAAGAGGGTATACCACATGATGAAGCGGAAGGTATCAAGAAACAGCTAGAAGCTGTCGGTGCCAGCGTAGAAATAAAGTAATATTTTTAGCCGATATCCTGATGGAAGTTTACGAAGTGACTGGATGGAAATAAGGCATAATTTGCAGCATTTTTTACAAAATAGAATACAGGTTTTAAATATAACAAACAGGGAGATCCCATGAAAGAGATGAATGGTGTGAGGCGTCGCGTAAGAAGGAATTTCGGTAAAATAGGAAAGACTATTGATATTCCGAATCTTATTGAAGTACAGAAGCACTCATATGAACGTTTTCTACAAATGGATATTAAGCCTGAGGATCGTGAAGATACAGGTCTTCAGAGTCCTTTTAAAAGCGTATTCCCTATTCAGGATTTCAGTAATACGTCATCACTGGAGTTTGTTAAATACTCTTTCGAACCTGCCAAATATGATGAAACAGAATGCCTCAGCAAGGGGATGACATATGAAGCCCCTCTGAGGCTTACTGCACGGCTGCTTGTTTTTGATACAGATTCTGAAAGCGGGACTAAAAGCATAAGGGATATAAAGGAGCAGGAGATATATTTCGGTACCATACCTATGATGACCCGTAGAGGTACTTTCATCATTAATGGTACAGAAAGAGTTATAGTAAGCCAGCTTCACAGGTCTCCCGGTGTTTTCTTTGATCATGACAAGGGAAAGACACACAGCAGTGGAAAATTATTATACTCTGCCAGAATCATACCCCTCAGGGGATCATGGCTTGATTTTGAATTTGATCCAAAAGATCTGCTTCATGTCAGGATAGACAGGCGCAGAAAGTTTCCTGCTACAACATTCCTGAAGGCCCTCGGCTACTCTACCCGGGAGCTGCTTTTGGAATTTTATGATACTGAAAAGATCTACATCAGCGAGGAAGGCTGTTTCAGGGATGTTAGTTTTGATAACCTATACAGAAAAAGGCTTACAAAGGATATTACAGCACCCAATTCTAAAAAGGTCATTGCCAGAATCGGTGAAAAATATACGAAACGTCTTCACAAGATGCTTGAGACCGCCGGGGTGGACAAGCTTCCAATAAATGTCGAAGATGTTGAAGGAAGAATACTTATTGACGACCTGATTGACCAGGAAACTGGAGAGGTATTGATTGCCCGCAATCAGTCAATAACTGCCCAGAATGTCGAATTACTGTTAAAAAAGGGAATAAAAGAGGTTGAATGTCTTGTGCTTGATTCCCCTAATGCCAGCTCGACTATACATGACACCATGCTCCTGGATAAGATTGATAATGCTGAAGAGGCAAAGCTTGAAATATACAGGAAAATGAGGCCCAGCAGCCCGCCAACGCAGGAGGTTTCCAATAATTTTTTTAATAATCTCTTTTTTAATATCACATCCTTTGATCTTTCCACAGTCGGCAGACTGAAACTGAATCACAGGTTGAATTTTGAAGATGTGCCTAATGACCTCAGAACGCTGAGAAAAGAGGATATCATCGTTATTGTTAAGGAACTTATCAGATTGAAAAATACAGAGGCATCTGTTGATGACATAGATAACCTGGGTAACAGACGTGTAAGGGCTGTTGGTGAGCTACTGGAAAACCAGTACAGGATTGGTCTCGTCAGGATGGAGCGGGCAATTAAAGAGAGAATGAGCCTGCAGGAGGTAGAAACCCTGATGCCCCATGATCTGATTAATTCCAAGCCTGTCTCTGCCGTTGTAAAGGAGTTTTTCGGAACCAGTCAGCTTTCACAGTTTATGGATCAGACAAATCCCCTCTCCGAGGTCACCCATAAAAGGAGACTCAGTGCGCTGGGGCCTGGAGGTCTTACACGAGAGAGGGCAGGGTTTGAGGTTCGCGACGTGCATCCGACCCATTATGGCCGTATATGCCCGATCGAGACACCTGAAGGTCCGAACATTGGCCTGATAGTATCCCTGAGCACATTCGCCAGGGTTAATGAATATGGTTTTATTGAAACGCCCTACAGGCATGTTGAGAATGGAAAAGTCACCAAGGAAATATCCTATCTCTCTGCACTTGATGAACGGAATTATCCAATCGCCCAGGCAAATGCCCCTCTTAACAGCAAAGGAGAATTTGTAAACAGTGAGGCAGCAGTCAGGATCGAAGGCGAGGCGATGCGCTCTCCTGTTGAAGAAATCAGGTATATGGACGTATCACCTGACCAGCTTGTGAGTGTCTCTGCCAGCCTGATTCCTTTCCTGGAGCATGACGATGCCAACAGGGCACTTATGGGTTCCAACATGCAGCGTCAGGGGGTGCCACTGTTAAAGGCAAAGGCACCGCTGATTGGCACCGGTATTGAAGGTGTTGTGGCAAAGGACTCAGGTGTAACAGTTGTTGCCCAGCATGACGGTATAATTGAGGATGTTGATTCATCAAGAATTGTAATCAGATCAACAGCCAATGAAGAACAGGAAGAAGAGGTTGAGATCCATAAGCTGATAAAATATCAGAGATCAAACCAGAATACATGTTACAACCAGAGGCCGATTATTAAACAGGGTGATGTTGTAACAAAAGGTCAGATAATTGCTGACGGCCCTGCTACCGAGATGGGTGAGCTTGCGCTTGGCCAGAACGTAATGGTCGCATTCATGTCCTGGGGCGGATATAATTTTGAGGATTCAATTATTGTAAGCGAACGTGTTGTAAAGGAAGACATATACACTTCTATTCATATTGAAGAATTTGAGGTGGTTTCACGGGATACAAAACTCGGTAAGGAAGAGATCACAAAAGATATACCCAATGTAGGTGAAGAGGCACTTAAAAACCTGGATGAAAGCGGTATTATCAGGATCGGGGCAGAGGTAAAGGTAGGAGATATCCTTGTTGGTAAAATTACCCCTAAGGGAGAAACACAGCTTTCTCCTGAAGAAAAGCTCTTAAGGGCCATATTCGGTGACAAGGCTGGGGATGTAAAGGATACCTCTCTGAGGGTACCTCCAGGAGTCGAAGGTACTGTTATTGATGCAAAGGTCTTTTCAAGAAGGGGCGTTGACAAGGATAAACGCAGTCAGGTTATTGAAAAGAAAGAGATTGCCAAGCTTGAAAAAGACAGGTCTGATGAGATAGAGATAGTCGAGAAGAGCGTAAAAAACAGGCTGAAAGAACTTCTTAACGGAGTCTCTCTTAAGACAAGTCTCAAGGATAAGAAATCAGGCAAGACACTCTTAAGCACGAAAAAAGATATAACACCTGAAATAATAGACGAACTTCCGGCAAATGTATGGTCAGGGGCGGATATCAAGGCCTCAATGGACCTCATAGATAAGGTTGAGGATGTTATTGAAAAATTCAATGCCCGGGTTGAGCATGTAAACAGTATTCTTGAGGACAAGATGGATAAGCTCAGCATGGGTGATGAGCTTGCCCCTGGCGTTATCAAGATGGTCAAGGTGTACATCGCTGTAAAAAGAAAATTGTCTGTGGGCGACAAAATGGCGGGTCGTCACGGAAACAAGGGTGTTCTTTCACGCATACTTCCTGTAGAGGATATGCCCCATTTTGCTGATGGTACCCCTGTTGATATAATCCTGAACCCGCTTGGAGTTCCATCAAGAATGAATGTTGGGCAGGTGCTGGAGGCCCATCTGGGCTGGGCGTCAAGGGCGCTTGGCAGGCAGATAGCCGGTGTACTTGATAATGAAGAGGGCATAGAAGCTCTGAAAAAGACACTCAAAAATGTATATTCTGCAAAAGAATATACCCAGTATTTCAAGGATATGACGGATGCTGATCTGGTCTCCTCTTCAGGCCTTCTTAAAGATGGCGTTCATATGGCCTCACCTGTTTTTGACGGCGTGGAAGAGGATGAGATACAAAAATCTCTTGAAAAGGCTGGATTGCCTGTAACAGGCCAATCCATCCTTTATGATGGCCGAACAGGTGAAGCGTTTGAACAGCCTGTTACTGTAGGAATCATGTATATCCTGAAACTGCATCACCTGGTTGATGATAAGATACATGCGCGTTCTATCGGGCCCTATTCGCTTGTTACCCAGCAGCCCCTGGGCGGCAAGGCGCAGTTTGGCGGTCAGAGGCTTGGTGAAATGGAGGTCTGGGCAATGGAGGCATATGGTGCAGCCTATTCATTGCAGGAATTCCTTACAGTTAAATCTGATGATGTCGCTGGCCGTACACGCATGTACGAACGGATTGTAAAGGGAAACAATATCCTGGAGTCAGGGTTGCCCGAATCCTTTAAGGTGCTTATAAAGGAATTGTTGAGTCTGGGCCTTGAATTTCAGCTTCTTGAAGATATTAACAGCTGATTATAATAATGGTTTTAAATGAGCAATTTTAATACTGTAAAAATTAATAATTTTTCAAATATAGGAGGAGACATTGGAAGAACTATATAACTTCTTTACGAAGCCAAAGGATCCATCAAGTTATTATGCTGTAAGGATCTCATTGTCATCCCCTGAAATGATCCTTGAACGGTCTTATGGAGAGGTCAAGAAGCCTGAGACCATCAATTATCGTACTTTCAAACCGGAAAGGGACGGTCTTTTCTGTTCAAAGATATTCGGTCCTATAAAGGACTATGAATGTAACTGCGGCAAATACAAGAGGATGAAACACCGTGGCATCATATGCGAAAAGTGCGGTGTTGAGGTTATCCAGTCCAAGGTGCGCAGAGAGCGCATGGGCCATATAAGGCTTGCTTCTCCTGTTGCACATATATGGTTTTTAAAATGCCTTCCCTCCAAGATCGGTAACCTTCTGGATCTCACTTTAAAGGATCTGGAAAGGGTCCTCTATTTTGAAAATTTTATAATTATCGATCCCAAGGATACCCCTCTTGTAAAAGGCTCTCTTTTAAATGACGAACAGCTTTATAAGACAAAAGAAGATTACAGTGACAGATTTGAGTATGGTATTGGCGCTGAAGCGATTCAGAAAATGCTTATGGCCCTGAATCTGGATGAGCTGTCAGTAACCCTGCGAGAGGAGATGGTCAGCACCAGGTCTGAGGCAAAAAGGAAAAAGCTTACAAAACGTCTCAAGGTTATTGATGCATTTAAGGAATCCAAAAACAAACCGGAATGGACCATAATGAATGTTATCCCGGTTCTTCCTCCGGATCTGAGACCTCTGGTTCCCCTGGATGGGGGTCGGTTTGCCACATCTGACCTGAATGACCTTTACCGCAGGGTAATAAACAGAAACAACAGACTGAAAAGGCTGCTTGAACTGAATGCACCTGATATCATTGTACGCAATGAAAAGCGTATGCTTCAGGAGGCAGTGGATGTGCTTTTTGATAATGGAAGAAGAGGAAAGGTCGTTACCGGCGCCAATAAAAGGCCATTTAAGTCACTGAGTGACATGCTTAAGGGTAAACAGGGACGCTTCAGGCAGAACCTGCTTGGAAAACGTGTTGACTATTCAGGACGTTCAGTCATTGTTGTTGGCCCTGATCTCAGGCTGCACCAATGCGGTCTTCCGAAAAAAATGGCACTCGAACTCTTTAAGCCGTTTATCTATAACAAACTTGACGAAAAGGGTTTTGCCACAACAATAAAGTCTGCCAAGAAGATGGTGGAAAGGGAAACCCCTGAAGTCTGGGATGCCCTTGATGATGTTGTCAAGGAATACTGCATTCTTCTGAACCGCGCACCGACACTTCACAGGCTTGGTATTCAAGCATTTGAACCGATACTGGTTGAAGGTAAAGCCATTCAGCTTCACCCTCTTGTTTGTACGGCATTCAACGCTGACTTTGACGGTGACCAGATGGCAGTCCATGTGCCGCTTTCTATTGAGGCACAGGTAGAGGCAAGGGTACTGATGATGTCCACAAACAACATCCTTTCACCTGCTGACGGAACCCCGATTATCGTCCCGAGCCAGGATATAGTCCTTGGCATCTACTACATGACAAGAGACAGGGTGTTCAGTAAGGGTGAAGGCATGATCTTTGCGAATCCTGATGAAGTCAGGATGGCCTATGATGCCAAGGCCCTTGCACTGCATGCAAAGATAAAGGTCAGAATCAACGGAAAAATTGAGGAAACAACAACCGGAAGGATATTGCTGAGTGAAATACTGCCTGAAGATCTGCCCTTCTCACTCATAAACCAGGTCATGACAAAGAAGAAGCTTATAAACCTGATTAATGAGTGTTACAGGCGCTCTGGAATAAAATCTACTGTTATTCTTTCTGACAGGCTCAAGGATATGGGGTATAAGTACAGTACCATATCAGGGACATCCATAAGCATAAAGGATGTTACAATCCCATCCAAGAAAGGCGCCATAATTGAAGAGGCTGAAAAGGAGATCAAAAAAATAGAAGACCAGTACAAGGGTGGTCTTATCACAAATGGTGAGAAAATTAACAAGGCCGTTGATATCTGGACCCAGGCAAATGATCAGATAACATCTGAAATGATGACTGAAATGGGAGTTGAAGAGATAACTGCCCCGGACGGGAGTCTTCAAAAGACAGAAAGCTTCAATTCAATCTATATGATGTCGGATTCCGGATCAAGGGGAAGCAAGGACCAGATGAGGCAGCTTGCAGGGATGAGGGGCCTTATGGTTAAACCCTCTGGTGAAATTATTGAGACCCCTATCACCTCAAATTTCAGGGAAGGTCTGACCGTTCTCCAGTATTTTATATCTACTCACGGCGCCAGAAAAGGTCTTGCTGATACAGCACTTAAAACAGCTAACTCAGGTTATCTTACAAGAAGGCTGGTAGATGTTGCACAGGACGCTGTAATTACCATGGAAGACTGCGGTACTGTTGATGGCATCTGGGTAACCCCTCTTTTGGAGGGTGGTGAAATCATCCAGAGAGTTGGAGAGAGGGTGCTTGGAAGGGTCGTGCTGGAGGATGTATATGACCCGATTACCAATGAACTCCTTATACCTGCTAATGAGCTGATTGATGAGGCAAAGGTTAAACAGATTGAAGACGCCGGTCTTGAGAAGGTGCTGATCCGTTCTGTACTTACATGTCAGGCAAAGGACGGTGTCTGTAAAAAATGTTATGGACGCGATCTGGCACATGGCCATGAAGTAAATATAGGCGAGTCAGTAGGAATTATTGCTGCACAGTCCATAGGTGAACCTGGCACCCAGCTTACCATGAGAACCTTCCATATTGGTGGTACAGCCAGCAAGAGGGTTGAGCAGACGACTATACAGGCAAGGAATGAAGGTAAGGTAGGCTTTATTGAACTTAAAACAGTAAAGAACGCTGAAGGCAGCCATATAGTCATGAATAGAAATGGCGAGATATCCATTATCAGCGCAGGTGGTCGTGAAATAGAAAGATATCCTGTTACTTATGGCGCAATCCTGAAGGTAAAGGACGGGCAGGCAATAAAGGCGAGTCAGATACTTGCAGAATGGGATCCCTATACCATCCCTATTCTTACAGAGGTTGAAGGAACTGTAAAGTTTGGTGATATTCTGGACGGAGAAACCATGCAGGAAAAACGGGATAATGTGACAGGAAGAATCAGCCGTTTTATTATTGAATCAAGACAGGGGGAACTTCGCCCAAGGATATCACTAAAAGATTCCGAAAATAAGACAGTTAACCTGCCAGGTTCAGTAAAGGGTCAGGCTCGATATCACTTGCCCATAGGTGCCATCATAATGGTAAATGAGGGTGACCTTGTTAAGGCAGGCTCTGTTCTGGCGAGGATACCAAGAGAAACCACCAAGACAAAGGATATTACAGGTGGTCTACCGAGAGTCGCCGAGCTGTTTGAGGTAAGAAAACCCAAAGAAAACGCTATCTTAAGTGAAATTGACGGCACAGTCTCATTCGGTCAGTACAGCAAAGGACGCAGAAGGGTTATAATCACGCCTGAAACAGGTGAGCCGGTAGATTATTTTATTACAAAGGGAAAGCATGTCAGCGTTCTTGAGGGTGATTACGTGAGGGCCGGTGAACCCCTAATGGATGGTTCTGCCAATCCACATGATATTTTGAAGATCAGAGGGCTTAAGGAGCTTGCGAAATATCTCGTAAATGAAGTCCAGGAGGTCTACAGACTTCAGGGTGTTTCTATAAATGATAAACACATAGAGGTAATAGTAAAACAGATGCTGCGCCAGGTAACAGTCAAGGATGTTGGCTCTTCAGGATTTTTACTCGGAGAGCAGGTCGAAAAATGGAAGTTTGAAGAGGAAAACAGCAGCATTATTGAAAATGGAGGTGCCCCGGCAACTGCTGAGCCTCTTCTCCTTGGAATTACAAAGGCCTCTTTGAGTACCGAGAGTTTTATTTCGGCGGCATCTTTTCAGGAGACAACAAAGGTACTGTCAGACGCAAGTATTGCCGGTAAAATTGATAGGCTTAAGGGTCTAAAGGAAAATGTTATTATGGGAAGGTTAATCCCTGCTGGGACAGGTATCAAAGAATACAGGGATATTGATATAACTGTCTCAAATAATTAGATAAATATTGTGTTGTGGTATTGAACGGAAAAAATATAAAAATATTCCGGTGAAATTTAAAAAATAAATAAATATTGCTTGACAATTTTCGATAATGTCAATAAAAAGAATGATTTTTTGATTTAAGTGTTTTGACGTTTTTCATGAATTGATTGAATCAAGTAAAAGGAAGGGCAAAAGATAGTATGCCAACTATAAACCAGTTAATTAGAATAGGACGAAAGCAGTCCAGGAAAAAGGATAAGACTCCTGCACTAGGTGCATGTCCTCAGAAAAGGGGTGTATGTGTAAGGGTTTATACTTCGACACCCAAGAAACCTAACTCAGCTTTAAGAAAAGTCGCCAGGGTAAGACTGACAAATGGCATTGAAGTAACTTCCTATATACCTGGTGTGGGTCATAATCTCCAGGAACACTCCGTTGTTTTGATACGTGGTGGCCGCGTTAAAGACCTTCCGGGTGTCCGCTATCATATACTGAGGGGTACGATGGATACCTCAGGTGTGGAAGATAGAAGACAGGGCCGTTCAAAGTACGGCGCCAAAAAGCCCAAAGCGATTTAATCTACAGGAGTAGTTATGCCAAGAAAAAGGTTGATAGTAAAAAGAGAAATTACCCTTGATCCAAAATACAAGAGCCAGCTTTTGGCTAAATTTATAAACTGTATGATGGGAAGAGGCAAAAAGAGTCTTTCTCAGTCAATACTCTATGAGTCATTTGATATTATACAGGGAAAAACACAGGAAGACCCCTTATCCATATTTCAGAAGGCTATTAATAATGTAAAGCCTCTGGTAGAGGTCAGGTCAAGAAGGGTTGGTGGTTCAACCTATCAGGTGCCCACAGAAGTAAGAGCAAACAGAAGTCAGGCTCTTGGTATCAGGTGGCTGCTCACCTTTTCAAGAGCCAGGGGAGAAAAAAGCATGCCTGCGAAACTTGCCGGTGAACTGATGGATGCAGCTCAGAAAAAGGGTGCAGCTATAAAAAAGAAAGAAGATACCCATCGAATGGCTGAGGCCAACAAGGCTTTTGCCCATTATCGCTGGTAATTTTTTGAAATATGAGAACTGTAACTTTAAGATATAATAAATTTTTTCATTATTGCTTATAAAGGGGGATAGCGATGTCTAAACAGAAATTTGAAAGGACTAAGCCACACGTAAACGTTGGGACAATAGGTCATATAGACC